>NZ_JBIVVI010000935.1:0-3683 GCF_044757675.1 Kitasatospora sp. NPDC091257 | reverse complement strand
CCGGGCCCCGCCGGGCCGGGGCACCATCGGGCCGGGGCACCATCGGGCCGGGGCACCACCGGAGGCGGTCAGGCGCGGGCGTCCTCCGGGACGCCGAGGGCCAGGAGGAGGCGGTCCCGCAGGTCGGCGAAGGAGGGGTGGCGGCGGTCGGGGCCGGCGGGGACGGTCGGGCGCAGGTCGAGGGAGAAACGGCCGTCGACGACGAGGAGGCGGTCGGCGAGGAGCAGGGCTTCGTCCACGTCGTGGGTGACCAGCAGGACGGCGGGGCGGTGACGGGCGCACAGGTCGCGCAGGAGGCCGTGCATGCGCATGCGGGTGAGCGCGTCGAGGGCGCCGAACGGCTCGTCGAGCAGCAGGAGCCGGGGCTCGCGCACGAGCGCCCGGGCGAGGGCGACCCGGGCGGCCTCGCCGCCGGACAGGGTGGCGGGCCACGCGTTCTCCTTGTCGGCAAGGCCCACCTCGCCAGTGCCGCGCGCCCGAGTTCGCGGGCGGCGGCGCGCGGGCCGGGCAGTGCGAGGGCGATGTTGTCGAGGACCCGGCTCCAGGGCAGCAGCCGGGCGTCCTGGAACACCACCGAGCTGGGCTCGGGCACCTCGATCAGGCCCTCTCCCGCTCCGGCCCGTGCCCGCCCGTGCCCCGCACCCGAGGCTCGAAGGAACGCGTGACCCGGTGTCAGGCCCGGCCGGCCGTGGACGCCCGGACGTTCAGCGTCCAGTCGTGGCGACGGACGGTGCCGGGCTCGACCGTCCCGGCCAGCAGGTCGCCGAGAAGGGCCGCGCAGGCCCGGCCGTAGTCCGCGGGCCGCAGGTCGACCGCCGTCACCTGCGGGCTGGATCCGCGTGCGGCGGCGCCGTCGACACACGCCGCCACCAGCAGGTCGTTCCCCGGGCGCAGGCCGGCCCGCGCCGCGGCCGCGAGCACCCCGGCCACCGCCCCGTCGGGGGCGCTGATCACCGCGTCCAGGCCGGGGACGCCGGCGAGCAGGTCCGTGGTGATCGCCTCGACTTCGGCCGGGGTCGCCGCGAACGGCACCGGCCGCACGACCACCTCGGCGCCCTCCCGGCGGCTCCAGGTCCGCGCGGCGTCCCGCAGCGCCGCCGCCCAGTCCGAGGCCGGGCCGGGCACCAGCAGCGCCGGGCGGCGGGCGCCGCGCTCGGCGAGGTGGTCCAGCAGGGCGAGCAGCGACGCCGCGTTGTCGCACACCACCGCGCCGCTCGGCGCGGCTCCCCCGCCGAGGTGGCGCTCGCCGGTGACGACCGGCACGCCCGCGTTCAGCAGGTCCGGCACGGCCTGGTCGTCGAGCTCGGGGTCGATCACCAGCAGGCCGTCGACCCGGGAGGCGAGCCCGCCGCCGGATGCCGTGCCGGGGGCCAGGAGCACGAGGTCCAGACCGTCCTCCCTGGCCCGTTCGACGGCGCCGAACGCCAGGTTCATGTAGTAGTCCAGGCGGGTCGCCGTGCGCGGCAGGTGCAGTCCGATCGCGCCCGTGCTGGATCGGCGAAGGCTGCGCGCCGCGCTGTTCGGCCGGTAGCCGAGCTCCCGGGCCACCTCCCGGATCCGCTCCCGGGTGGCCTCGGCGACGCGGCCGGAGCCGCCCAGCGCGTTGGAGGCGGTGCTCTTGGACACCCCGGCCGCCCGGGCCACGTCGATCAGGGTCACGGAGCGGCTGGTCACAGCCCGGAAGTCTAGACCCAGCCCGCACCGATCTTCATTCCGGCTCCCACCACCTTGCTGGAACGTTCCAGCAGTACGTAAAGTGCGCTGATGCTGGAACGTTCCAGCACCAGCTGCCGACCTCTGCACCCGGCCGTACGACCGGACGCACGCCGACCGCGGACCGTCCGACCGGCGGTTCGCACACCCCGACCCGACCCATCCAGGAGACACCCGCATGACGCGCGGATTCGATGTTGTGGAGACCGGTATCGCCGAGCTGCGCGCGGCGCTGGAGAAGGGCGATGCCACCGCGGTCGGCCTGCTCGACGCCTACCTCGCGCGGATCGAGGCGTACGACCGGCCGGGCACCGCCACCGCGCTCAACGCGATGGTCGTGATGAACCCGGACGCCCGCGCCGAGGCCGAGGCCTCCGACGCCCGCCGCGCGCGCGGCGAGACCCTCGGCCCGCTGGACGGCATCCCGTACACCGCCAAGGACAGCTACCTCGCCAAGGGCCTGACCGCCGCGGCCGGCTCTCCGGCCTTCGAGCACCTCGTGGCCCAGCGCGACGCCTTCGCCATCGAGCGGCTGCGCGCCGGCGGGGCCGTGCTCATCGGCCTCACCAACATGCCGCCGATGGCCAACGGCGGCATGCAGCGCGGCGTGTACGGCCGCGCGGAGAGCCCGTACAGCGCCGACTGGCTCACCAGCGCCTACGGCTCCGGCTCCTCCAACGGCTCCGGCACCGCCACGGCCGCCTCGTTCGGCGCCTTCGGCCTCGGCGAGGAGACCTGGTCCTCGGGCCGGGCCCCCGCCTCCAACAACGCGCTGTGCGCCTACACGCCCAGCCGCGGCGTCATCTCGGTGCGCGGCAACTGGCCGCTCGTCCCGACCATGGATGTCGTCGTCCCGCACACCCGCACCATGGCCGACCTGCTCGAACTGCTCGACGTCGTGGTCGGCGACGACCCGGAGACCCGCGGCGACCTCTGGCGCGCCCAGCCCTGGGTGGAGCTGCCCGCCGCCTCGCAGGTGCGCCCCGCCTCGTACCCGGAGCTCGCACCCGCCGACCCGGCGGCGGCGCGCGCCGCGCTGGCCGGCAAGCGCGTCGGCGTCCCCCGGATGTACATCAACGCCGACCCCGACGCCGGCACCAACCCCGAGGGCGGCATCGGCGGCCAGACCGGCCGGCCGATCGACACCCGCCCCTCGGTGATCGACCTGTGGGACGCCGCCCGCCGCGACCTGGAGGCGGCCGGCGCCGAGGTCGTCGAGGTCGACTTCCCGGTCGTGACCAACTACGAGTCCGACCGCCCCGGCGCGCCCTCGCTGTTCACCCGCGGCCTGGTCGGCCGCGACTACCTCACCGTGGAGATCGAGGACCTCTCCGCCTGGGCCTGGGACGACTTCCTGCGCGCCAACGGCGACCCGGCGCTGGCCACCCTGGCCGAGGTCGACGGCGACCGCATCTTCCCCAAGCACGAGGGTGAACTCCCGGACCGCTACGACAACTTCGAGGACTCGGTCGGCGACTACCCGCGCTTCGTGCGGGAGCGCCCGTACGCGTCCTTCACCGACATGCCGCACCTGGAGCAGGGGCTGCGCGGGCTGGAGGAGACCCGCCGGGTCGACCTGGAGCTGTGGATGGACGGACTGGGCCTGGACGCGGTGGTGTTCCCCGCCGTCGCCGACGTGGCGCCCGCCGACATGGACGTCTCCGAGGCGTCCGCCGACCTCGGCTGGCGCAACGGCGTCTGGGTCGCCAACGGCAACCTCGTCCCCCGCCACCTCGGCATCCCGACGGTCACCGTCCCCATGGGCACCATGGCGGACGCCGGCATGCCGGTCGGCCTGACCTTCGCGGGCCGCGCCTACGACGACAACGCTCTGCTGGCCCTCGCCGCCGCCTTCGAGGCGACCGGCAGCCGCCGGACGGAGCCACCGCGCACCCCGCGCCTGTCGGCGAGCTGAGGACGGCCGGCACCCGGAACAGGGCGTCGGAGCCGACGGTTTCCAGGAGTTCGGA
>NZ_JBIVVI010000934.1:1943-3690 GCF_044757675.1 Kitasatospora sp. NPDC091257 | reverse complement strand
GCCAACCCGGCGCCTCACGCGCACCAGCCATTGACCCGGCCATGACGCCGTGTGAGGGTTCGGGCACCCGAGCGCGGACGGCCCGCACGGCCGTCCCCCCGACGCGGCCCCCTGCGGTGTGCCACCAGCCTGCCGTCCGCGGTCGAGGACCCCCACACGCGAGGAGCCCCGATGCAACGCAGGATTTCCGCAGGACGGTTGCTGACCGCGGCGACCACCCTGACCGTGCTGGCCGGCATGATCGCCGCCACCGCGGGGCCGGCCACCGCCGCACCTTCCCCCTCCCCCGCACCCCCGAGCGGGCTGGCCGCGGCGGTGAGCGCCGCCGACGCCGCCGTGACGGCGGGCCTGGACGCGCTGGCCAAGGGCAGCGACGAGACCTACGAGCGCAAGGCCGTCACACCCTGGGTGGGCGGCCTCTACTCCGTGGCCTACGAGCGCAGCTACCGCGGGCTGCCCGTGGTCGGCGGCGACGCGGTCGTCCTCGCCGACTCCCGGGGCACGGTCCGCGCCCTGCAGTCCGCCGCCACCGGCCCCGTCGGCACCTCCACCACCGCGCGGATCGGCGCGGAGCAGGCGGAGAGGACCGCCCGCACCGAGCTGGCCTCCGTCGACACGGTCGAGTCGCGCCGCCTGGTGGTGCGGGTCAAGGACGGCAACAGCCGCCTGGCCTGGGAGACCGTCCTCACCGGCCACAAGGGCGCCGCCCCCAGCCGCCTGCACGTGTTCGTCGACGCCACCACCGGCGAGGTCGCCGACAGCTACGACGACGTCCACGCGGGCACCCTGAACAGCGAGTGGAACGGCCCCTCGCCCACGATCGCCACCACCGGCTCGGGCGGCTCCTACACGCTGCGCGACCCGAACCGCCCCGGCCTGTCGTGCGCCGACTACGGCACCGGCCAGGTCTTCTCCAAATCGAGCGACTCCTGGGGCACCGGCAGCGCCTCCAGCAAGGAGACCGGCTGCGGCGACGCGATGTTCGCGGCCCAGAAGGAATGGGACATGCTCCGCGACTGGCTGGGGCGCAACGGCCACAACGGCAACGGCGGCAGCTGGCCCGTCAAGGTCGGCCTGGGCGACGTCAACGCCTACTGGGACGGCAGCACCATATCCATCGGCCACAGCCAGGCCAACAAGTGGATCGCCTCCATCGACGTCGTCGGCCACGAGTTCGGCCACGGCATCGACCAGTACACCCCCGGCGGCGCCAACAACGAGTCCGGCCTGGGCGAGGCCACCGGCGACATCATGGGCGCCCTCACCGAGGCCTACACCAACGAACCCGCCCCCTACGACTCCCCGGACTACACCGTCGGCGAGACGGTCGACCTCGTCGGCAGCGGCCCGATCCGCAACATGTACAACCCCTCCCTGGTCGGCAACAACCCCAACTGCTACTCGGCGTCCATCCCGAACACCGAGGAACACGCCGCGGCCGGCCCGCTCAACCACTGGTTCTACCTCCTCGCCGAGGGCTCGACCCCCGGCGGCGGCAAACCCACCAGCCCCACCTGCAACAACTCCTCCGTCACCGGCATCGGCATCAAGGACGCCGGCCGGGTCTTCTACGGCGGCATGCTCCTCAAGACCAGCGGCATGACCTACAAGCGCTACCGCACCGCCACCCTGACCGCCGCCAAGAACCTCGACCCCACCTGCACCTTCTTCAACCGCGCCAAGGCCGCCTGGGACGCCGTCGGCGTCCCCGCCCAGACCGGCGACCCCACCTGCACCAACAACGGCA
>NZ_JBIVVI010000934.1:0-1844 GCF_044757675.1 Kitasatospora sp. NPDC091257 | reverse complement strand
ACCCCACCTGCACCTTCTTCAACCGCGCCAAGGCCGCCTGGGACGCCGTCGGCGTCCCCGCCCAGACCGGCGACCCCACCTGCACCAACAACGGCAGCAACGACTTCTCGCTCTCCCTCGGCCCGGCCTCCGGCTCCGTCCGGCCCGGCGCCTCCACCACCGCCACCGTCGCAACCACCGTGACCTCCGGCACCGCCCAGACCGTCACCCTCACCGCCTCCGGCCTCCCCACCGGCGTCACCGCGAGCCTCAACCCCTCCACCGTCCAGGCCGGCTCCTCCGCCACCCTCACCCTCAACGCCTCCGCGACGGCCGTGGCCGGGACCTACCAGATCACCGTCACCGGCACCGCCGGCACCACCACCCACACCGCCCAGTACAGCCTCACCGTCGGCGGCGGAGGCAACCCCGGCGGTCCCGCACCCGACATCGACGTCGCCAAGGTCCAGGCCCACCTGTCCCAGCTGAACAGCATCGCGAGCCAGAACGGCGGCCACCGCCGGGCCGGCAGCGCCGGGCACAGCCAGTCGCTGGCGTACATCAAGGGCAAGCTCCAGGCCGCCGGTTACAGCGTCACCGAGCAGACCTGCACCTCCTGCACCTACCAGTCCAACAACCTGATCGCCGACTGGCCCGGCGGCCCGGCCGACCAGGTCACCATGTTCGGCGCCCACCTGGACAGCGTCTCGGCCGGCCCCGGCATCAACGACAACGGCTCCGGCTCGGCCACCCTGCTGGAGAACGCGCTCGTGCTCGCCCAGCAGAACCCCGGCCTGACCCGGCACGTGCGGTTCGCCTGGTGGACCGGTGAGGAGCAGGGCCTGCAGGGCTCGCAGTCCTACGTCGGCCAGCTGGGCTCCGCCCAGCGCTCCGCGATCAAGGCGTACTACAACTTCGACATGATCGCCTCGACCAACGCCGGCTACTTCATCAACAACATCAACTCCGCGGCCTCCGCACCGATGAAGGCCTACTGGGACTCGCTGAACCTCAAGCCGGAGGAGAACGTCGAGGGCCAGGGCCGCTCGGACGACTACTCCTTCCAGCAGGCCGGCATCCCGACCTCCGGCTACGCGGCCGGCGCCAGCGACACCAAGACCTCGGCGCAGGCGGCCAAGTGGGGCGGCACGGCGGGCCGTTCCTACGACTCCTGCTACCACTCCTCCTGCGACACCACCGCCAACATCGACGCGACGGTACTGAACCGCAGCGCCGACGGCGTGGCGTACACCATCTGGAAGACCTCGGTCGGCGGCACCACGCCCACCAACGACTTCTCCCTCTCGGTGAACCCCACCACCGCCACCGTCAAGCCCGGTGAGACCACCACCGCGACGGTCGCCACCTCGACCACCTCCGGCTCGGCCCAGACGGTCAACCTGACCGCCTCGGGCGCGCCGACCGGCGTGACGGTCTCCTTCAACCCGTCCTCGGTGCAGTCCGGCGGCTCGGCGACGCTCACCGTCGCCACCTCCGCCTCGACCCCCACCGGCACCTACAACATCACCCTGACCGGGACCGGCTCGGCCACCCACAGCACCAGCTTCTCCCTGGTGGTGGGCAGCGACTCGCCCAACCCCGGCGGCACCTGGACCGCCGGCACCACCTACCAGGCCGGCGACATCGTGACCTACAACGGCGTCGGCTACCGCTGCCTCCAGGGCCACACCGCCCAGGTCGGCTGGGAGCCGCCGATCGTGCCCGCGCTCTGGCAGCAGGTGTGACCGGGACGCCCTGACACCCGGTGAAGCCGCTGCGCCGCGGTCCGTCGAGGGGGACGGACCGCGGCGCGGCCGTGCGCGCCGACGGATGCCGGAGGGGTCAGATCGGGAGAGCGGCGGGTT
>NZ_JBIVVI010000933.1:0-3696 GCF_044757675.1 Kitasatospora sp. NPDC091257 | reverse complement strand
TGCCGTGCAGGGGCCCTCGGTCGTACCGTGGAGGGGTGCAGGCAAGGCGGCGGCGTCGCTACTACTTCGCCATGATGGGCGTGTGCCTGGGTTTGTTCGTCATGGCCTGGGGCGTGGTGCGGTTCTTCTCGGTCGGCGCGGCGATCGGCATGTGCGTGGTCGCGATGGTCATCCCGCCCGCCGCCGCGGTGTTCGCCAACAAGCGGGACCCGGACGACGACTGGTGGGACGACCCGCGCTGGGACGACCCGAAGTGGGACGAGCCCGGCCACGACCGGGACCGCCCCGACCACGAGGAGCACCCGTAGGGCCCGGGGAGGCGTCAGTACACGAGCGCCTGGACGCCGTCCGCCATGATCTCGCTGACGAAGACCTGGGCGCCCGCGATGCGGACACCCTCGACGGTGTCCTTCTGCTCGATCCCGCGCCGGGCCGCGCACTGGGTGCACAGCGTCACCGAGCCGGCCGCCAGGATCGACTCCAGCAGGTCCGGCAGCGGTGCCGCGTGCGGCAGTTCGAACTCCGCCGCCCGGTCCGGCAGCGCGAACCAGGAGGACTCCCCGGTCAGCCAGAGCGAGACGTCGATCCCGCTGGCGACGGCCACCGCTGCGACCGTGAACGCCTGCGAGCACCGCTCCGGCGCGTCCGCCCCTGCGGTGACCTTGATGACCAGTTTCTTCGACATGGCGCCACCATAGAGGTCGGGCCGCCCCCGCCGTCCGGCATCCCGGAACCCTTGGGCAAAGCTTGGGCAGCCGCGGGAAGGCGGCGCGAACCGCGACGTGGTGGGGCTCACCGCGACCGGCCGGAACCCGGCGGATAGAGTGAGCCGAGCACAATCCACCACACTGTCGCCGCCTGGGAGCCACCCGTGTCCGGTCTGGAAATCTTCTTCGACGGTCTGCTGGCCCTCATGGCCGTGCTGATCACCTGGTTCGCCATCTTCTCGGTGATGAAGCTGTACCAGGGCCAGCGCTGAGCCTGCCGTACGGTTGAGGCAGGCCCACACCGACGAGAACAGCGACCAGGAACATGATCGAGATCCCTTCCGACCTCCACAAGGACGTCGTCCCGCTCGCCTTCCTCCTCGGCACCTGGGAGGGCGCGGGCGTCTATGCCCCTCTGCCGGGTGACGGGGGCCCGGGCGCGGAGAAGTGCAACTTCGGCCAGGAGATCGTGATCCGCCACGACGGCCGCCCCTTCCTGGAGTTCCGCTCCCGCACCTGGGTGCTGAACGAGGAGGGCGAGAAGGTCCGTCCGCTGGAGAACGAGCACGCGTTCTGGCGCATCACCAGCAACCACGACGGCACCAGCGGCGCCCGGGGGATCGAGATCTCCTCCGTGCGCGACGACGGCACGGTCGAGATCTGGTACGGCGAGCTGGCCGACGGCAAGCCGCAGGTCGACGTCTCCACCGACGCGGTCGCCCGGATCGAGGGCTCCCCGGAGTACTCGGGCGGCAAGCGGCTGTACGGCTTCGTCAACGGCGAGCTGCTCTGGGTCGGCGAGAAGGCCGCCCCGAACGTGCCGCTGCGCCCGTACATGTCCGCGCAGCTGAAGAAGGTGCTCAGCCCGGCCCAGCTGATCAAGGACATCAACGACCTGCCGGACGACGGCATCGCGTTCTTCAAGTAGGCCGATGACGCAGGCCGGTCGCACGACCGGCACTTCCGTGCACGAGGTAGGGACCGGCCCGCGGCCGGTCCCTACACTTGCCCCAGGACCCCCGACCATTGGCAGGGACGAGTACCGTGGCGGACACCGGCACCACCGACTGGCAGCTCTCCGGCGACTGGAAGGCCGACCTGCGCGAACGCGGGTACCGGCTCACCCCGCAGCGCCAGCTCGTGCTGGAGGCCGTCGACGAACTCGACCACGCCACCCCCGACGACATCCTCTGCCACGTCCGCCGGACCGCCAGCGGCGTCAACATCTCCACCGTCTACCGGACCCTGGAGCTGCTGGAGGAGCTGGGGCTGGTGTCGCACGCCCACCTCGGCCACGGCGCCCCGACCTACCACCTGGCCGGCCGCCACCACCACCTGCACCTGGTCTGCCGGGACTGCGAGCAGGTCACCGAGACCAGTACCGAGATCGCCCAGCCGCTGATCGACAGCCTGCGCGAGCGGCACGGCTTCGACACCGACCTCAAGCACTTCGCCATCTTCGGCCGCTGCGCCGACTGCACCGCCAAGGTCGCCGGGGAGCAGCCGTAAGCTGGCCGGTATGACCGGTGTGAAGAGCCCGCTGCTTTCCCTGCCCGGAGCCGTCCCCGCCGAGGGGGCCGACGAGGGTGTCGCCGCCCACTACGGCGACATCTTCCGCGAGCAACGCAACCTGTCGCAGGGCGCCGGCTTCGTCGACCTCTCGCACCGCGGCGTGGTCACCGTGACCGGCCCGGACCGGCTCTCCTGGCTGCACCTGCTGCTCACCCAGCACGTCAGCGAGCTGCCGCCGCAGCAGGCCGCCGAGGCGCTGGTGCTCTCCCCGAACGGGCACGTCGAGCACGCGCTCTACCTGGTGGACGACGGCACCACCACCTGGGCGCACGTCGAGCCGGGCACTCAGGAGGCGCTGGTCGCCTACCTGGACGGCATGCGGTTCTTCTACCGGGTGGAGGTCGCCGACGCGACCGCCGAGTACGCCGTGGTCCACCTGCCGGCGGGCTCCACCGCCTCCATGGAGGGCGCCGCCGCCGTCCGCGAACTCCCGTACGGGCGTGACCTGTTCGTGCCGCGCGGCGAGCTGGGGCGGCTCACCGCCGGGTACGGCCCGGCGGCCGGGGTCTGGGCGTACGAGGCGCTGCGGATCGAGGGCCACCGGCCCCGGCTGGGCTTCGAGACCGACCACCGGACCATCCCGCACGAGGTGGACTGGCTGCGCACCGCCGTCCACCTGCAGAAGGGCTGCTACCGCGGCCAGGAGACCGTCGCCCGGGTGCACAACCTGGGCCGGCCGCCGCGCCGGCTGGTCTTCCTGCACCTGGACGGCACCGAGGAGTCGCTGCCCCCGCACGGCACCGAGGTGCGGCTGGCCACCGACCCGGACGGGCGGGCGCTGGGCTTCGTGACCTCCTCGGCCCGGCACCACGAGCTGGGGCCGATCGCGCTGGCGATCGTCAAGCGGAACGTCCCGGTGGACGCCGTGCTGCTGGCCGGGACGGTGCCCGGCACCCAGGACGTGATCGTCCCGCAGTAGGGTCCGCTCAGACCTCGACGAGGACGGTGAACGGGCCGTCGTTCACCAGCGCCACCTGCATGTCGGCGCCGAACCGGCCCGTCTCCACCTTGGCGCCCAGCGCCCGCAGCTGCGCCACCACCTCGTCCACCAGCGGTTCGGCGACCGGGCCGGGGGCGGCGGCGTTCCAGGTGGGGCGGCGGCCCTTGCGGGCGTCGCCGTAGAGCGTGAACTGGCTGATCACCAGCAGCGGGGCGCCGAGGTCCGAGCAGCTCTGCTCGACGCCCTCGTCGTTCGCGGGCAGCAGTCGCAGCGTCCAGAGCTTGCGGGCCAGCTGGGCGGCTTTCGCGGGGGTGTCGTCGTGGGTGACGCCGACCAGGACGCAGAGCCCCGGTCCCTCGATCGTGCCGACGGTCTCACCGGCCACGGTCACCCGGGCCTCGGTCACTCGCTGCACCACTGCTCGCATGCCGCCATTGTGCCGGAGCGCCGTACGGCCCCGGGGGGCCCCGGCAGCCG
>NZ_JBIVVI010000932.1:0-3698 GCF_044757675.1 Kitasatospora sp. NPDC091257 | reverse complement strand
ACCGGCCCCGCCCCGGCGGGGCCGGTCAGGCCCCCGCTTCGAAAGGACACCGCCATGCGCGGCACCGCCCTGCTCGTCGGCTCCCTCCTCGCCGGACTGGTGCTCGGAAGCATCAGCGGCGTCTCCATGGCCCGCAGCGCCGACGGCCCCGCCCCGGCTGCGACCGTCACCACCACCCAGCCCGCCGATCCCGGCTGCGCCGTCCCGGCCAAGCCCACCGCGGGCCCGCCGCAGCCCTCCCCGGGCCCGTCCCCGGACCCTGCGCCGCGCCCGGCGTAGGGGCCCGAGAACCCCGGGCCGGGCGACGTGACCACGCACCGTCGCCCGGCCCGGAACCACCACCGAATCGACCCCAGGAGCAAATCCGTGACCGTCAACAAGCGCGTCCTCATCGACCGCATCGCCCCCGCGCTCGGAGGCCGGCGACCCGCCGCCCTCGCCGTCGAGGCGGTCCTCGACGTCATCGTGCGAGCCGTCGTCGACGGTGAGCAGGTGTCCGTCACCGGTTTCGGCACCTTCCAGGTCGTCGAGATCGCGAGCCGCACGGCCCGCAACCCCAAGACCGGCGACACGATGGTCGTGCCGGCCCGTCGAGTCCCGCGCTTCCGCCCCCACTCGCGGTTCCGGGACTTCGCCGACGGTCGCCGCGGCGTGCCGCAGGACGGCAGCGCGATCCGCAAGGACCCCAAGGGCACCCACACCTCGACCAGCGGTGCGGCATGAGCAGCCTCGCGGCCCGACTCGCGGCACTGTTCGCCCAGTTCGAGCCCGGGCCTCCCACCCCGTACGTGCTGCGCCGCGACGTCGACGTGTCCGGCGTCTCCGGTACGGGCGTGGTCGCGGAGGGCTGCATCTTCTCGGCCGCCGCCGGGTCCAGGGGCGTTACACGCTGGCGTGGGACGCGCGGCTCCACCGTCGCCTGGGACCACGCTGTCGACGTCGAGCCGATCCACGGCCACGACGGGGCGACGAGCGTCGTCCTCCTGCCCGTGTCGGCCATGGTCGCCGTGTTCACCTCTATCGCCGAACTCGAACAGCAGCGAGGGGGCGACGAGTGGGGGCGTGGTTGGAACGAGGCGCTGCGCACGGTCCACGGCCTGGTCGAGCGGGCCTTGGCGCCCCATCTGTCCGACGGCCGGGAGCGGCGCGGCGACACCAAAGAAGACTCAGAGATAGAAAGTTGACTTGAGTCTCCTTTGTGGTGGAGGCTGGTCTCACCGGCCGGGGATGCGAACCCTGGCCCTGCGTAAAGGAGTTGCTGTGGCAGTCGTCAACCATGGAGCAGTCTTGGAGGCCCTTCAGCCGCTCCCCGGGGGCGTTGTCGCCGGGCAGCGCCAGGTGCGGCGAAATGGGCCGCTGATCGCCATCGCCTCCCTCGAGCCGAGCCGGTTCTCCGACGAGTGGGAGGGGATTCGCATCCGCATCGTCAGTCGGGCGGCCGGTGAACTCGACAGCAACGTCTTCCTGTTCACCGAGCACGACGTCCTGCCCGCCGAGGGGAACGGGCGGATTGCCGTCGGCAACGCCCCTGGCATTGAGGGGCGATCCCCCATCTGCACCGCCCGGCTGGCCGGGGCGGTCGACCAGTACGTTCACGCCTTCTGGTAGTCGCCCGGAGGTGGGCCCGCCCCGGCGTTGCGCCGGAGCGGCGGGCCCGCCTTGCCAGTGGGTGGCGAATCCGATGGATTTACCACGGTCCTATTTATTGACCTAAGTCTATTTTGGATGGAGGCTGGTACTGCCAGCCGGGGCCCGCGAACCCCGGCCCGACCTAGGAGAGACCGATGGCCTTCAGCAACGGCACCCACCCGCCCCTGGAGAACGGAACGCCCGTGGAGTACCTCGGGCGTGTGGAGTCCCTGCACCACCGGATGCTCACCACCCGCCGCGGTACGAGCACCTGCGACACGTACACCGACGAGACCGGCGCGCAGCAGCACCTGTACGACCTGCTCGACGGTGACGAACTGGTGCTGAGCCACGTGCACCCGAACGACCTCATGGACTGGACCCCGCCGACGGACGAGAACGGGCAGCTGCTCGACCCCTTCGCCCCGGAGCACGGCTAGCCCGAGGGGCCCGGCGGCAAGGACCACCCCGCCGCCGGGCCCGCGCCGCAGCGTCCGCCAGTCACCACATCAGGGAGCACACTGTGGAACCGACCAGGGCCATCTACCACGGCAGCAAGACCGAACTGCACGGCCGCATCTTCACCGTCACCACCAACGAGCGCTGCGCCGGCCACCCCGAGGTTCCCCTTGGCGGGCTTGAGGAGTGCATAGTCCTGCTCGCCCCCGACGGCAGCGGCCTCCAGCACGTCCACCCGGGCAGCTTCACCGTCCTCGCCCCCGACGGCGACCCGCTCCACCGCGACGCCCAGGACGGCGACTGGACGTGGCTACCCGGCCGCGGCGACGTCCGCTTCGCCTACGCCGAACCCGGCACCAGCCCCTGGACCGTGTGGGTCCACTACTACGCCTTCACCGGCCGCTGGACCATCCTGTCCGCGCGCGTGCGCCGAGACGAACGCACCGCCAAACGCTCCCGCTACAGCTCCCCGCACGACGTCCTCACCTGGCGCATCCGCGCCGCCCTGGACGACCTCGCCGCCGACCGCAACCACGCCATCACCGACGCCTACGAGCGCTGCGCCGACGGCCTGGAACGGCACATGCAGCAGATCGAACTTGCCCTGCCCGCTGCGCCGCGCGCCGGCGACCCGGCTGCAAGCCACTGAACTGAGAGGACCCCATGCGCGTCTTCACCGCCACCACCTACCTGGACGACGGCCAGGCTGTCACTCCGGTGAGCATCGCCCTCCTGCGCGAGGACGGCGCCTCCTACTACGCCATCGACGGTTCGATCGGGCGCGTCAGCCTCGACCCCACCCAGACGATCGGGCCCGGCCTCGCCCACCTGCCGTGGTACGACGGCCGCCTCGACCGCCGCGACCCGGACGTGCGCAGCCGCGACCGGCTCGCCTGCGAGCTCCAGTGGTTCCTCAAGGACACCCCCAGCCCCGAACTGTGGTCGTGGCGAGGGGACACCGACCACCTCGTCCTAGCGCGGATGTGCCGCCGCCTCGGCGCGCTGCCTCCCGCCGTACCGGACTGGGTCGGCAGCCTGCGCCAGGAGTCCCACCGCCTCGCCCTGCCCATGCGGGACCTGCCCCGGTGGCCGCGTCGCGACGCCCACCCGATGGAGACCGCCCGCCACTTCCAGCGCATCGCCCGCTGCCTGGACGCCGCAGCCGCCGCCGACCCCCGCGAGCTGGACACCGCACACCAGGGAGGTGGCTGGTGAACGTCGCCAACCACGCCACCCTGATCGGCAGCCTGCTGCGTGACCCGGAGCTCTACGAGGCGCCCGGCGCACTCCCACGGGCGAAGTTCACCCTGCTGCAGCGCCCGCGGCTCGCCGAGCCAGGTCAACCGCGCGACCCGCAGGCCAAACAGCTGACCGTGCGCTGCGTCGCCTGGTGGGACCTCGCGCACAGGATCGCCGAGACCTTGCAGGCGAACGACCGGGTGATCGTGGTCGGGCACCTCACCCAGCGCGTGCACCAGCCGCCAGGCGAGAGCGCGGCCCGCCTGCTGGTCGAGCTGACCGTCGAGGCGATCGGCACCCTGGTGTAGAGCCCGTGCCCGTGCCCGCGCCCTGCCCCGCAGGGCGCGGGCACGCCGCGCTGTTCGCCAGCC
>NZ_JBIVVI010000931.1:0-3699 GCF_044757675.1 Kitasatospora sp. NPDC091257 | reverse complement strand
GTGGGTGTGACAACGCGTGGCAGGCGGGCACGGCGGCGCCCGGCGGGACGGCCCCGGCGGGTGTTCCGCAGGGGTGGTGAACCGCGTGGGCAGGGCGGGTGACACGGCGTAGGGTTCGCGAAATGACCGAGAACCCGTTCTTCCAGGCCAGTCCGCTGGTCTACGAGCTCCCGCCGTTCGCCGAGATCCGCGAGGAGCACTACCTGCCCGCGTACGAGCGGGGAATGGCCGAGCAGCTGGCCGAGATCGCGGCGATCACCGCCGACCGGAGCCTGCCGACCTTCGAGAACACCCTGGTGGCCCTGGAGTGCTCCGGGGAACTGCTGCGCCGGGTCGACGCGGTGTTCCGCAACCAGTCCTCCTCGGACACCACCGACGTGCTGGACGAGGTGGAAGCGAAGGTCAGCCCGCTGCTCGCCGCCCACCACGACGCCATCCACCTGGACCTCGCGCTGTTCGCCCGGATCGAGGCGCTCCACGAGGCCCGCGCCGGGCTCGGACTGGACCCGGAGTCGCTGCGGCTGCTGGAGCGCCGGTACACCGCCTTCGTGCGCTCCGGTGCCCGGCTGGGCGAGGCCGAGCAGGCCCGGCTGCGCGAGCTGAACGCCGAACTCGCGGCGCTCGGAACGACGTTCCAGCAGAACGTGAACGCCGCCACCCGCTCCGCCGCGCTGGTGCTGGACTCCGCCGGGGAACTGGCCGGACTGTCCGAGGGCGCCGTCGCCGGGGCCGCGGAGAACGCCCGGGTGCTCGGTCGCCCGGGCGGCTACGTGCTGAGCCTGCGGAGCACCTCCGGCCAGGCCGAACTGGCCCGGCTCGACGACCGCTCGGTGCGCGAGCGGCTGCTGGCCGCCTCGCTCGGCCGGGGCGCCGAGGACAACGGCCCGCTGGCGATCCGGATGGCAACGCTGCGCGCCGAGCGGGCCGCGCTGCTGGGGTACCCGAGCCACGCCGCGTACGTGGTGGCGGACGAGACGTCCGGCACCGTCGAGGCGGTCTCCGGCCTGCTGTCCCGGCTGGTCGGCCCGGCCGTGGCGATGGCCCGGCGGGAGGCCGGGGAGCTGGCCCGGGCGGCCGCCGCGGACGGGATCGGGGAGCTCGCCGCGCACGACTGGGCGTACTACTCGGAGAAGGTCCGGCAGAGCTCCTACCAGGTGGACGCGGCGGTGCTGCGCCCGTACTTCGAGCTGGAGCGGGTGCTGCGGGACGGCGTCTTCTTCGCCGCGAACCTGGCGTACGGGGTGAGCTTCACCGAGCGGCCGGACCTGACGGCCCACCACCCGGACGCCCGGGTCTTCGAGGTGTTCGAGGAGGACGGCAGCCCGCTGGGCCTGTTCATCGGCGACTTCCACGCCCGGGCGTCCAAGCGCGGCGGTGCCTGGATGGACGCGCTGGTCTCCCAGTCCGGGCTGACCGGGCAGCGGTCGGTGGTGCTGAACAACCTCAACATCCCGCGTCCGGCGCCCGGCGAGCCGGTGCTGATGGACTGGGACGAGGTGCGCACGCTGTTCCACGAGTTCGGGCACGCGCTGCACGGGCTGTTCTCGGACGTGCGCTACCCGCTGTTCTCGGGCACCGCGGTGCCCCGGGACTTCGTCGAGTTCCCCTCGCAGGTCAACGAGATGTGGATGGTCCGGCCCGAGGTGCTGGCCAACTACGCCCGCCACCACGCGACCGGGGAGCCGCTGCCGGCCGAGCTGGTCGAGCGGATGACGGCGGCCGAGGGCTTCGGGCAGGGCTTCCGGACGGTCGAGTACCTGGCGGCCACGCTGCTGGACTGGGCCTGGCACACCGTGCCGCAGGGCGAGGAGATCGCGGACGCCGAGGAGTTCGAGGCGCGGGCGCTCGCGGCGGCCGGGATCGCGGTGGACGCGATCCCGCCGCGCTACCGGACGGCGTACTTCCAGCACATCTTCTCCAGCGGCTACAGCGCGGCGTACTACGCGTACATCTGGTCGGAGGTGCTGGACGCCGACACCGTGCAGTGGTTCGAGGGCAACGGGCGCCCGGTGCGGGAGAGCGGCGAGCTGTTCCGGCGGGAGCTGCTGGCGCGCGGGTTCAGCCGGGACCCGCTGGAGTCCTTCCGCGCGGTGGTCGGCCGGGCGCCGGAGACCGGGCCGCTGCTGGCCCGCCGGGGACTGGCGTGACCGTCCCGCGCGTGCTGCTCGTTCCGTTCGGCCCGCTCGTTCCGCTCGTTCCGCTCGGTCCGCTCATCGAGCGGTGAGCGTGACCGTCACGGTTGTGCCCCGGTGGGCGTGCGGGAGCCGGACGCGTACGGTTCCCGCCCGCCCGCCGGTCGGCTGTTCGACCTCGACCCGGGCGCCGGCGGGGGCGACGGTGACATCGGCCCCGTGCGGGAACGCGGCCGGGGGCAGCAGGATCTCGCTGCCGCGCCCGGTGCCGTCCGAGCGCCAGCCCACGGTGGTGGCGGCCGTCCGGACCTCGGTGCCCGCGACGGCCACCGGGTACGGGCCGAAGGCGGGTTCGTCGCCGGGGGCGGGGCGTCCGGCCGGGTCGAGCGCGCAGTAGCCGCCGGTGCCCCGGCACCAGTACCACATCGTCCAGCCCTCGGCGAAGCCGTCCATCGCGGCGACCTGACGGCGGACCAGCTCGGCGTTGCCCGGGGTGCGGGAGTTCGGCGGGCCCCACTCGCCGACCAGGACGGGCAGGCGGTGGGCGGCCGGGTAGCCGGTGATCGCGGCGGTGTACTGCTCCACGAAGCCGCCGGCCGGGTCCCAGTCGGCGCCGCCCTCGACCGCGGTGTCGTAGAAGTGCGGCGCGTAGCCGAGCCGGGGTGCGCCGGGGCGCGGGTCGGCGAAGCCGGGCAGCCGGGTGGGCACGCCCTGGCCGACCAGCACGGTCGGCTCCACGAACAGCCAGGAGCGGGAGTCGACCCGGCGCACGGCCGTGATCAGGCGGCGGTACATGTCGGCGAGCCGGCCCTGCTCCAGGGCGGCGGAGGCGGCGGCCAGCACGGCCGGGTCGCTCGGGTCGCCTTCCACCGGGCCGAACGGCTCGTTGAACAGGTCGTAGCCCAACAGTGAGCTGTGGCCGCGCAGTTCGCGGGCGAGCCGGGTGTAGAAGTCGGCCTGCCAGGCGCGCAGGTCGGGGTCGTCGTAGAGGTGCCGGAAGGCGGCCTGGACGGCGGGCTGGAAGTAGCCGGCGAACCAGTCGTCCGGGTCGGGGGTGAACGGCAGGTCGTCGTCCCGGGTGGCCCAGACGGGCACGCCGTTGGTGCCGCCGCCGAACTTCGGCCCGTAGACGTCCTGGTGGAAGTCGATCAGGACCAGCAGGCCCAGCCGGTCGGCCCGGTCGAGGAGCCGCTGCACGCGGTGCAGTTCGGCGGGGTCGAGGCGGCCGCGCCCGGGCTCCAGCCTCGTCCAGGAGACCGGCAGCCGCACCAGGGTGAAGCCCTGGGCGGCGACGGAGTCGAGGTCGGCGGGGGTGGCCTCGGCGTACTTGTCGAGGTTGAAGCCGCGTAGCCGCAGGCGGCGGCCCTGGGCGTCGGTGAGGGAGGTGCGGCCGTCGGCGGCGGTGACCGTGCCGGTGGGGAAGCGGTCCGGGGCGGGGGAACGGCCCGGCTGCCCGCCGTGGGCCGAGGCCGGGACGGCGGTGAGGACGGCGGTGGCGGCGAGCAGCAGGGCGACGGCGGTGCGGCGCAGGCGCATCGGGGACCTCGCACGGCAGGGCGAGCGGAAG
>NZ_JBIVVI010000930.1:0-3714 GCF_044757675.1 Kitasatospora sp. NPDC091257 | reverse complement strand
TCCCCGAGACGGGCCGCGGCTACCCCTAGGGGGAGCGGCGCCGCGGCCCGTAGAACCTTGGTTGAGCGGCTTCATTCCGGCGGATGACGAGCCGCCGGCCGTCGGCTCCTAACGTGGTTCACACATCCCCACCCGCCGGGAAGCGGCCCGCTTGCGTCGGGTCCGGTGGCCAGGTCCACCGGGAGGGTGGAGACAACTCCCGGTCGAGGACTACCGCCTGCGCCATGTCATGAGGCGGGCGGGCCCGCGAGGCTGGGGGCCAACGGGTGAGCGCATCTTCCTTAGGAGAGTCCAGTGACGACGGCAGCAGCAGCCGTGTACGACCCCCAGCTTCCCGGCGGAGCGTCAGCCGTCGCCGCGTCGGCCCGTCAGGTCACCAAGGCGTACGGTTCGGGCGAGACCAGGGTGACCGCGCTCGACTCCGTCGACGTGGACATCCAGCGCGGCCGGTTCACCGCGATCATGGGCCCCTCGGGCTCCGGCAAGTCCACCCTGATGCACTGCCTGGCGGGCCTCGACACGGTCACCTCCGGCCGGATCCGGATCGGCGACACCGAGATCACCGGTCTCAAGGACAAGCAGCTCACCAGACTCCGGCGCGACAAGATCGGCTTCATCTTCCAGGCGTTCAACCTGCTTCCGACCCTGAGCGCGCTGGAGAACATCACGCTCCCGATGGACATCGCCGGCCGCAAGCCCGACCAGGCCTGGCTGGACCAGGTGGTGGAGACGGTCGGCCTGTCCGGCCGGCTCAAGCACCGCCCCTCCCAGCTCTCCGGCGGCCAGCAGCAGCGCGTCGCGGTGGCCCGGGCGCTGGCCGCCCGCCCCGAGATCATCTTCGGGGACGAGCCCACCGGGAACCTGGACTCCCGCTCCGGCGCCGAGGTGCTGACCTTCCTGCGCCGCTCGGTGGACGAGCTGGGCCAGACCATCGTGATGGTCACCCACGACCCGGTCGCCGCCGGCTACGCGGACCGCGTGCTCTTCCTCGCCGACGGCGTGATCGTGGACGAGATGCACGCGCCCACCGCCGACTCCGTCCTCGAACGCATGCGCCGTTTCGACGGCAAGCGCACCAGCTGAGCGGCGGGACGACACCATCATGCTGCTCAAGACCTCACTGCGGAGCTTCTTCGCCCACAAGGGCCGGATGGCGCTCTCGCTCATCGCTGTCGTGCTGTCGGTGGCCTTCGTCTCCGGCACCCTGGTGTTCTCCAACACCGCCACCGGCACCTTCGACAAGCTCTTCGCCGCGACCGCCTCCGACGTCTCGGTCAATCCGCCCAAGCCGGCCGAGGACGAGGAGCAGCAGGCCGCCGTCAAGCCGCCGACCGTCCCGGTCGCGCTCGCCGACCAGGTCGCCGCGGTGCCGGGCGTGAAGAAGGCCGTCGGCCAGGTCATGGTCCGGAACGCGGCCCTCATCGACCCGGCCACCAACAAGCTGGTCGGCCCGACCAGTGGCGCGCCCACCATGCTCGGCAACTGGACCGACACCCCGCGCAACCCGGTCACCATCACCTCCGGCCACGCGCCGCGGAACTCCGGCGAGCTGGTGCTGGACGCGGACACCGCGAAGAAGGCCAAGCTTGGCCTCGGCGACCGGATCAGGATCGAGAACTCCGGCGGCAGGCACGACCTCACCATCGCCGGCATCGCCACCTTCACCGCCACCAACCCGGGCGCGGCGCTCGGCTTCCTGGACACCCCGACCGCCCAGCAGGTGTTGCTCGGCGAGCCGGCCTACACCTCGATCGAGGCCTTCGGTGACGGCAGCCTCGGCAACGACCGCCTCAAGGCCGACACGACGGCCAGGATCGGCGGCGGCTACCTGGTCAAGACGGCGGCCGAGCAGAAGGACGAGAACACCAAGCAGGTCGGCAGCAGCCTCAACTTCATGAAGTACGCGATGCTCGGCTTCGCCCTCGTCTCGGCGGTCGTCGGCGCGTTCCTGATCGTCAACACCTTCTCGATGCTGGTCGCCCAGCGCACCCGGGAGATCGGCCTGCTACGCGCCATCGGCGGCAGTCGGCGGCAGGTCAACCGCTCGGTGTTGGTCGAGGCGCTGATCCTGGGCGTGCTCGGCTCGACCCTCGGGGTGGCGGCCGGTCTGGGTGTCGCGGTCGGCCTGATCAAGCTGATGAACGCGATCGGCATGGACCTCAGGGCGGCCGACCTGCAGGTCGGGCCGGACGTCTTCGTCGCCGGCTACGCGCTCGGCATACTGGTCACCCTGGTCGCGGCCTGGTTCCCGGCCCGCCGGGCGAGCCGGATCTCGCCGATGGCCGCCCTGCGCGACCACGGCACTCCGGCCGAGGGCCGCGCCAACCTGGTCCGTACGGTCCTCGGCCTGCTGCTGACGGCCGGCGGCGGCGCCCTGCTGGCGCTCGGCGCGCGGGCGGAGAAGGCGGCCACCGGCGGCCAGTACCTGGGCCTGGGCGTGGTGCTCACCCTGATCGGCTTCGTGGTGCTCGGCCCGCTGCTGGCCTCGGCCGTCGTCCGGGTGCTCGGCGCGCTGCTGCCGGCGCTGTTCGGGCCGTCCGGCAAGCTCGCCCAGCGCAACGCGATGCGCAACCCGCGCCGCACCGGCGCCACCGCCGCCGCGCTGATGATCGGCCTGGCACTGGTGATCGCTTCCGCGGTCTTCAGCTCCTCGGCGGTCACCTCGGCAAGCGCGCAGATCGACAGGTCGGTGGGCGTGGACTACATCATCGGCGGCGGCCGCGCCGAGATCACCACCGAGATGACGGACATCGTGCGCCGGACCCCGGGCATCGACCACGTCACCGTCCAGAAGGGCTTCCACACCAGGATCCAGCTGCCGGACGGACGGCAGGCGAAGACCGCCCTGGACGCCGTGCCGCCCGCCTTCTTCGCCACCGACTTCCACCCGACCGTGCGGTCCGGCGCGGCCGCGTCGATCGGGCGCGGATCGCTGGGGATCGGCGAGGCCTTCGCCAAGGACTTCGGCCTGAAGGTCGGCGACATGGTGACCGTCGACTACGGCAAGGGACGCACCCAGGTGCTGCCGGTCGGGGCGGTCTTCGCCAAGGGCGAGCTGTTCGGCAACGGCTCCTTCGTGGACCTGGACACCATGGCCAAGGCGGTCCCCGCCGCCGAGCAGCCGCCGGTGGACACCTTCTTCGCCAAGGCCTCCCCGGGCGCCGACGTCGCCAGGACGCTGACCGCCCTCCAGGACGGGCTCAAGGAGTACCCGCAGCTGACCGTCAAGGACCAGGCCGGCTACAAGGAGCTGGTGCAGTCCCAGGTCAACACCCTGCTCTACCTGATCTACGGGCTGGTCGCCCTCTCGATCACGGTCGCGGTGCTCGGCGTGGTCAACACCCTGGCGCTGTCGGTGGTCGAGCGGACCCGCGAGATCGGCCTGCTGCGGGCGATCGGGCTCTCCCGCCGCCAGCTGCGCCGGATGATCCGGCTGGAGTCCGTGGTGATCGCGCTGTTCGGCGCCGTCCTCGGCACCGGGCTGGGCCTCGCCTGGGGCGTCACCGTCCAGGGGGTGCTGCGGGACCAGGGCCTGGGGACGCTCTCCGTCCCGACCACCATGGTGGCGATCACGCTGGTCTCCTCGGTGCTGATCGGCCTGTTCGCCGCGCTCGTCCCGGCCTTCCGGGCCGGACGCATGAACGTCCTCGCGGCCATCGCGACGGACTGAGCCGGCTCCGGGGTCGCCGGGCCCCGGAGCACGGGGGAGACGGG
>NZ_JBIVVI010000929.1:0-3716 GCF_044757675.1 Kitasatospora sp. NPDC091257 | reverse complement strand
CGCCCTCCCCCAGTCCTCGTCCACGGGTGCCCCCTGCCCGCCGAGACGCAGCGAGGCCCGCACGCGCTCGGAGAGCTCGCCGGCGGCCTTGTTGGTGAAGGTGAGGCCGAGCACCTCCTCGGGCCGTACGGCACCGGAGCCGACCAGCCAGACCACGCGGGCGGCCATCACCGTGGTCTTGCCGGAGCCGGCGCCGGCCACGATCACGGCCGGTTCCAGGGGGGCGCCGATGGCCGCCATCTGCTCCCGGTTGAACGGGATCCCCAGCAGCTCCTTGAGCTGGTCGGGATGGCTGAGCACGGCGGTCACCCCGCAACCGTAACCGGAGCGACGGACAAACCCCGCCCGGCCGTTCCCCGCCCGCCCCCTACTCGACGAGTTGGGTGCCGTCCCGCTGGGCGGAGCAGCTGCGGCGGAAGGCGCAGCGGTCGCAGCCCGCGCCGGTCCGCGGGACGAAGCGCTCGGCGAGGACCTTCCCGGCCGCCTCGGCGAGCAGGTTCTCGATCCAGGGCTCGCCCTCCGGCGGCTCCTGCCGCTGCACCTTGGGGGCGTCCGAGGCGGCCTTGGCGGCGGGCTCGCGCAGGTGGACCAGTTCGGCGCCGCCGGTGTCCGGCGGGTGCCCGGTGAAGCCGGGCAGCTCGTTCAGGGCGCCGGCCCGGACGGCGAGCTGGTAGACGGCGAGCTGCTTGTGCTCGGGCAGCGACTTGTCGGTGGGTATCTGCTTGCCGGTCTTGAAGTCGACCACGTAGGCGCGCCCGGCCGCGTCCTTCTCCACCCGGTCCATCGAGCCGCGGATGCGCACCGCGACGCCGCCGACGTCGAGGGTGACGTCGAAGCCGTGCTCGGTGGCGACGAGGTCCCGGCCGCGCTCCAGGACGTGCCAGTTGAGGAAGCGCTCCAGGGCGGCGCGGGCCTCGGTCTTCTCCTGCTGGGACTTCCAGGGCGCGTCGAAGGCCAGCGCGTCCCAGACGGTGTCCAGCCGCTCCATGAGCACGGCGAGGTCGGCGGGGGTGCGGCCGGAGCCGACCTCGTCGGCGAGGGCGTGCACCACGTTGCCGAAGCCCTGGGCGGCCGAGCCCGCGCCGCGGGCCTTGACCTCCTTGTCCAGGAACCACTGCAGGGAGCAGCTCTCCAGCTGTTCCAGCCCGCTGCCGGACAGCCGGACCGGCACGTCGGCGCTGCGCAGCGGTTCGGGGGCGGTGGTGGGGTCGTCCAGGCCCCACCAGCGCTCGGGCTGGGCGGCGGGCACCAGCGGCAGCCCGTCCTCGTCGGTGGCGGCGGCCAGGGTGGCGAGCCGTTCGGCGGCGGCGCGGCGCAGTTCGGGCGAGCGGGCGGGGTCGACGGTGACGGCGCGCAGTTCGGCGACCAGTGCGGCGACGGACAGCGGGCGGCGCGGGCGGTGGGTGACGTCCTCGACGGTGACCGGCGGGGTGCGGCGGACCACCTTGCCGGTCCGGGGGTCGACGTCCTCGCGGTAGAGCTCGCGCAGGAAGCGGGACGGTTCGTCGCCGTCGTCGGCGGGGGCCTTGACGGCGGTGACGATCAGCCGCTCCTTGGCGCGGGTCGCGGCGACGTAGAAGAGCCGGCGCTCCTCGCCGAGCAGGGCGCCCGGGGAGAGCGGTTCGGCGAGGCCGTCGCGGCCGATCCGGTCGGCCTCCAGCAGGGAGCCGCGGCGGCGCAGGTCGGGCCAGAGACCGTCCTGGACGCCGGCCACCACGACCAGGCGCCACTCCAGGCCCTTGGAGCGGTGGGCCGTCATCAGGCGCACCGCCTCGGGGCGCACCGCCCGGACGGTGAGGGTGTCGGCGGCGATGTCCTGGGCTTCGAGCTCGGCGAGCAGGTCCAGGGCGCTGCGGTGGCCGGTGACCTGCTCCTCGGCCCGGGCGGCGGTCTCGAACAGGGCGCACAGCGCGTCCAGGTCGCGGTCGGCGTTGCGGCCGGCCGCGCCGCCGCGCAGGGCGGCCCGTTCGAGCCGCTCGCGCCAGCGCCGGCTGCCGTCCCACAGCTCCCAGAGCGCCTCCTCGGCGGTGCAGCCGCCGGCCAGCTGTTCGCGGACCTTGCGCAGCAGGGTGCCGAGGTCGCGGGCGCGGCGGGCGTGCGCGGGGTCGAGGGCGACGAGGCGCTCGGGTTCGGCGAGGGCCTCGCGGATCAGTTCGGCGGCCGGGCGCGGGACGGCGGCGGGGCGGCCATCGGCGCGCAGCGCGGCGCGTTCCTCCTCGCGCAGGGCGCGGCCGAGCCGGCGCAGGTCGGAGCCGTCGAGGCCGCCGAGCGGGCCGGTGAGCAGGGCGTGCGCCACGTCGGTGGTGAGCGGGTCGGGGGCGTCCGGGTCGCCCTGCTTGTCCCGGGCGGCCTGCTCGGCGCAGGCCCGCAGGGCGAGCAGCAGCTGGGCGACGGCCGGCTCCTCGCGCAGCGGCAGGTCGTCGCCGTCGATCTCCAGCGGGACGCCGGCCGCGCCGAGCGCCCGCCGCACCCCGGGGATGGAGCGGGCGCCGGCCCGGACGAGCACGGCCATCTCGCCCCAGGGCACGCCGTCCTCCAGGTGGGCGCGGCGCAGCAGGTCGGCGATCGAGTCCAGCTCGGCGCCGGGGGTCGGGTAGGTGTAGACCTCGACCCTGCCGCCCTCGCGGGAGGGCAGCAGGGCGCGGTGCTGGGCGAGCTTGTCGGCGGGCAGCCGGCCCATCGGCATCCGGCGGGCGACTTCCCGGGAGGCGGCGAGCAGCACGGCGCCGGAGCGGCGGGAGACCCGCAGCACCTTGACCTCGGCGGGGCTGCCGTCGGCCCGCCGGAAGGCCTGCGGGAAGTCGAGGATGCCGTTGATGTCGGCGCCGCGGAAGGCGTAGATCGACTGGTCCGGGTCGCCGACCGCGACGAGGTCGCGCCCGCCGCCGGCCAGCTGGCGCAGCAGCCGGACCTGGGAGGGGTCGGTGTCCTGGTACTCGTCGACGAAGACGACCTCGTAGCGCCGCCGCAGCTGCTCGCCGACCTCGGGACGCTCGGCGAGCAGCACGGCGCGGTGGACGAGTTCGGCGTAGTCGAGGACGCCGCGCAGGTCGAGGACGTCGAGGTAGTCGGCCAGGAAGTGCGCGGCGGCGGCCCAGTCGGGGCGCTGGACGCCCTGCGCGAAGCGTTCCAGTTCGGCTTCGCCGAGGCCGAGTTCGCGGCTGCGGGCGAGGACGGCGCGGACCTCGTCGGCGAAGCCGCGGGTGGTCAGGCAGGCCCGCAGGTCCAGCGGCCACTCGATGCGGGTGCTGCCGTGCTTGGCGTCCTCGGCGCCGCCGGCCAGCAGCTCGCGGACCATGACGTCCTGCTCGGGGCCGGAGAGCAGCCGCAGCGGCTCGGCGTAGTCCGCCGGGTCCTGGTGGGCGCGCAGCAGGGCGTAGCAGAAGGAGTGGAAGGTGGTGGCCTGCGGGGCGGCGGCCGAGCCGCCGAGCCGGCCGGACATCCGGTCGCGCAGTTCGGTGGCGGCCTTGCGGCTGAAGGTGAGGACGAGGATCCGCTCGGGGTCGGTGCCGTCCTCGATCCGCCGGGCGACCGCCTCGACCAGGGTGGTGGTCTTGCCCGTGCCCGGTCCGGCCAGCACCAGCAGCGGCCCGCCGGTGTGCTCGACCACGGCGCGCTGGTAGGCGTCCAGCACGGGTGGGTCGGGCTGGACGAGCGGGCTGCGCACGAGCCGGTAGGGGGAGCTCACGAACTGGTCCTGGGGGTCGAACGGTGGG
>NZ_JBIVVI010000928.1:0-3724 GCF_044757675.1 Kitasatospora sp. NPDC091257 | reverse complement strand
CAACCATCCGACCCCACACCCCCGACGCCGTCAGCTCGTTCGACGATGACGACTACCCCGCCTACACCATGGGCCGCGCCGCCGAGATGACCGGACAGAACAACAAGAAGAGGTGCAGTGACCACGGCAACCATCCGACCCCACACCCCCGACGCCGTCAGCTCGTTCGACGATGACGACTACCCCGCCTACACCATGGGCCGCGCCGCCGAGATGACCGGCACCACCCCCGGCTTCCTGCGCTCGCTCGGCGAGCAGGGCCTCATCACCCCCCTGCGCTCCGACGGCGGCCACCGCCGCTACTCCCGCTACCAGCTTCGGATCGCGATGCGCGCCCGCGACCTCGTCGACCAGGGCACCGCCATCGACGCCGCCTGCCGCATCATCATCCTCGAAGACCAACTCGAGGAAGCCCTGCGCATCAACGAGCAGCTCCGCCACTCCCAACACGGCCAGGAACCCGCCGCCGACACCTGACCCAGCCATCCAGGCCGACGAAACCGGCCCGCGGTGAGCAGCAGGTGCCCACCGCAGGCCGCCCGGGACACGAGCCCCTCGGTTCCGGTTCGCCGGCCGACCGTTCTCCACCGGCCCGGCCGCCCGACACCCTGCCTCACGGCGCGGACCACGCAGACCGCTTCCGCGCGGGGGGATTCCAGGTTCGCGTGAGGCCGCACCGGCCCGGCGCATCCGCCGGTAGGGGCGAAGCGCGCTGCGGGCGGATACCGCGATGGCCGGCGCGTCGGCGCCGACGCGCCGGGCCTAGAAACGGAGCAGGCCGATGGCGTGGCCGTCGTGGTCCACCACCGGCCACACGGCCAGGCCGCGGGAACGCATGGCGGCGGCCGCGGTGGCGGCGGGCATGTCGGCGGTGGCGAACGGGGCCCGGTCGAGGACTATGTCGCGCACCGGGGTGCGCTCGGTGGACCGGGAGCGGGTCTGGAACGGCGCCAGGTGCAGGCGGGTCAGCAACCCCGCGCAGCGGCCGTCGTCGTCGCGGACCAGGAGGTGGTCGGCACCGGAGCTCTGCAGGATGTCCATCGCCATGTCGACCATGACGTCGTCGCTGATCTGCAGCTCCGGGCATTTCATGAGGTCGCCGACCGTGGCGGTGGTCGCGGGGCATTCGAGGGTGATGGTCATGGGCAGACTCCTTCGCGTCTCCACCGCCGGGACCGGCGGTAGTCAGGGCACTGGCGGTGGAACGGCCGGCGGGTGCGCCGGAGCGGGCCGAGACTGCTCTCCGCTTGGTGAGTGGTGGGGGCCCGGACTGCGGCGGCAGTCCGGGCCCCCACGTACGCGCTAGGCGGAGAGGGCGACGCGGCGGGGTGCCCGGCGGCGGCCGGAGGAGCCCTGGTTGTCGCGGCCCGTGGCGGTTGCGCGGGCGTCGGCTCCCGCGTAGGCGGGGCGGCTGCGGCGGCCGCGGCTCGTGGACGCGCTGCGGCGGGGGCGTTCGACGACGGGGGCGGCGATCACCGTGGGGATACCGGTGGGCACGCGGGCGCCGGTGATGCGGGCCAGTTCCTCGTCGCCGGCGCTGACCCGGGTGGTGACGGGGGTGATGGCGGCCGTGGTCATCATGCGGGCCATCTCGCGGCGCTGGTTGGGCAGCACCAGCGTGACGACGGTGCCGGACTCCCCCGCGCGGGCGGTGCGCCCGCCGCGGTGCAGGTAGTCCTTGTGGTCGCTGGGCGGGTCCAGGTTGACGACCAGGTCGAGCCCGTCGACGTGGATGCCGCGCGCGGCGACGTTGGTCGCGATCAGCGCGGTGACCTGGCCGTTGCGGAACTGCTCCAGGGTGCGGGTGCGCTGGGGCTGGGACTTGCCGCCGTGCAGGGCCGCGGCCTTGACCCCGTTCGCGAGGAGGTCCTCCACCAGGCGGTCCGCGCCGTGCTTGGTGTCGATGAACATGATCACCCCGCCGTCACGGGAGGCGATGTGGGCGATCGTGGCGTTCTTGTCGAAGTTCTGCACGTGCAGCACGTGGTGCTCCATGGTGCTGACCGCACCCGCCGACGGGTCAACCGAGTGCGTGACCGGATCCTTCAGGAAGCGCCGCACCAGGCGGTCGACGTTGCGGTCCAGGGTCGCGGAGAACAGCATCGTCTGGCAGCCCTCGGCGACCTGGGCGAGGAGTTCGGTGACCTGCGGCAGGAAGCCCAGGTCGGCCATCTGGTCGGCCTCGTCGAGCACCGTGATGCCGACCCCGTCCAGCTGGCAGTCGCCCCGCTGGATCAGGTCCTTGAGCCGGCCGGGGGTGGCCACCACGACCTCCGCACCCCGGTTCAGCGCCTGCGTCTGGCGGCCGATCGACATTCCGCCCACCACCGTCGCCATCCGCAGCCGAACCGCGTGGGCGAACGGGGTGAGGGCATCGGTGACCTGCTGCGCGAGCTCACGGGTGGGAACCAGCACCAGGGCCAGCGGCCGGCGCGGCTCGGCCTTCTGCCCGGCGGTCCTGGCCAGCACGGCGAGACCGAACGCGATGGTCTTGCCGGAGCCGGTACGGCCACGTCCGAGGACGTCACGGCCGGCCAGCGAGTTCGGCAGCGTCGCGGCCTGGATCGGGAACGGCGCCGTGACACCCTGCCGGGTCAGCACCGACAGCAGGGCCTTGGGCATGTCCAGTTCGGCGAACGCCTCGACGGCCGGGAGTGCCGGGGTGGTGCTCACCGGCATCGCGAACTCGCCCTGAGCGGAGGAGCCCTGACGGGAGCTCCGGCCCCCGGAGGGCCGGTCACCGTAGAAGGTGCTGCCGCCGGAGCGGGAGGAGGCCGAGGAGCGGGAGGAGGCGTTCTGGTACGAGGAGCGACTGGAGCGGTTCATGCGAAACCTTCCTGGGACGGCACGTCGCAAGGAGGCTCCGCAGCGCGAGGCGCCGGCAGGAAGCCGCAAGGAACGGGCCGAAGCGTGAAGAGCGGGGCGTGGACGGTGAAACCGTGCGGCACGTCACCTCAGGTCGA
Source organism: Kitasatospora sp. NPDC091257 (assembly GCF_044757675.1). Classification (NCBI taxonomy): domain Bacteria; kingdom Bacillati; phylum Actinomycetota; class Actinomycetes; order Kitasatosporales; family Streptomycetaceae; genus Kitasatospora; species Kitasatospora sp. NPDC091257. The sequence goes on along the minus strand of NZ_JBIVVI010000928.1, from coordinate 761 downwards.
CGCTCACCGCGGAGGGCGGGAGCGAAGATCCTCGAACCGTGGGATGTCACGGCAGGGCGCCGATCCGGACGCGGCGCCGGGCGTCTCGCGTGGGGATGGCCGCCGGTGGCGGAGCCAGGGGGCCTGAACGGCCGGGGAATGCGTGGTGGAGCAATGCCGAGGGGCCCGCACCGGGCATCATGTACGCGGTGCGGGCCCCTCGCTACCAGGCGGGTGCCGTGGCAGAAACTACAGCGGACGAATGTTCTCGGCCTGCGGGCCCTTCTGGCCCTGCGTGACGTCGAACTCGACCTTCTGGCCCTCGAGCAGCTCGCGGAAGCCGTTGGCGTTGATGTTCGAGTAGTGGGCGAACACGTCAGGACCGCCACCCTCCTGCTCGATGAAGCCGAAGCCCTTTTCCGCGTTGAACCACTTCACAGTGCCATTAGCCATAAAGAAATCTCCTTCAAGGGGCTGTCCGAAGCACGCACAGCGCGCGCTTCGAGTCGCCGCGATGAGCACCCACCCGGGGAAGAGCCGGGAAACAAAAAGGCGCCTGCGATACATCAGCAGGCGCACACAAAGTTCATGGGAACCACTACTGCAACTACAACGACTCTAGCAGGCCCCAGCCCGCCACGGGCGGATATTGCACCCCCGGTTCCGCGAGGCCCCTCCCCGGGGCCGCCGATCGCGAGGCACCGGGACCATCAACACACATGGAGAGCAGCCTCGTTGAGCATGCCTCCCGCCCTGTCGGCGCCGCCGACGCCAGGGAGGGG
>NZ_JBIVVI010000927.1:0-3730 GCF_044757675.1 Kitasatospora sp. NPDC091257 | reverse complement strand
CATCGAACCCCGCCGGAACCCCGAGGAGGACCCCATGGCCGGCTACCACGACGACAAGGACCGGCTGCTGCGCCGGCTGCGCCGCGTCGAGGGCCAGATCCGCGGCCTCCAGCGCATGGTCGACACCGACACCTACTGCATCGACACGCTCACCCAGGTCTCGGCCGCCACCAAGGCCCTCCAGTCGGTCGCCCTGCAGCTGCTCGACTCCCACCTCGCCCACTGCGTCCACGACGCCATCGCGGCCGGCGGCGCCGAGGCGGACGCCAAGGTCGCCGAGGCCACGCAGGCCATCGCCCGGCTCATGCGGGCCTGAGCGCCCGCCCCGCCCCCCTTTCGCTCCGCGCCACGAGGAGAAACCGCGTCATGAACACCCCGCTGCGCATCACCGCCTTCGCCGCCGGACTCGCCGCCGCCTTCGGCCTCGCCCTCGGCGTCGGCCACGCCACCGGCAGCGGCGGCCCCTCCCCCAAGCCCGCCATGGCCGGGCACGCGGGGCACACCGAGGAGTCGGGCGGCGGCGCCGAGCACCTGCCCGGCGGGCTCCAGATCTCCGAGCGCGGCTACACGCTCAGCGTCGAGAACCCCTTCGTGACCGCCGGCTCCCCCACCGACCTGCGCTTCCGCATCCTCGGCAGCGACGGCAAGCCCGTCACCGCCTACCAGCAGGAGCACGAGAAGGACCTGCACCTGATCGTCGCCCCGCGCGACCTGTCGACCTTCCAGCACCTGCACCCGACCCTGGCCGCCGACGGCACCTGGAGCGCCCGCACCGCCGTCCCCGCCGCCGGGGAGTACCGGGTCCTCGCGGACTTCACCCCGTCCGGCGCCGCCGAGGGACTCACCCTCGGCGCCGACCTGCACGCCGCGGGCGACCTGCGGCCGGCCCCGCTGCCGGAGACCGGACGGACCGTCACGGTCGACGGCTACACCGTCACCCTGGGCGGCGACCTCACGCCCGGGCGCAGCGGCAGGCTGACCCTGAGCGTCAGCAAGGACGGCAGGCCCGTCACCGACCTCCAGCCCTACCTCGGCGCGTACGGCCACCTCGTCGCGCTGCGCGCCGGCGACCTCGCCTACCTGCACGTCCACCCGGACACCGGCGCCCCGGGCCCGGAGATCGGCTTCACCACCACCGCCCCGAGCACCGGCGGCTACCGCCTCTTCCTGGACTTCAAGCACCAGGACACCGTCCGCACGGCGGCCTTCACCGTGACGACGGACGGCGCCGCCGAGGCCCCGGCCCCCGCCGACCACCAGCACTGAGCGGGCCCGTCCGCAGGGTGCCGGACGATCCCGCGCCGACCGCCCCGCCCGGACGGCTCGGACGGCTCGGACGGCTCGGACGGCTCGGACGGCCGCGGGCCGCCGGTCAGCGTCAGCGGGAGCAGCCGATCCCCCAGGCCGCGGCCCGGGCCGCGGCGGCCGCGCGGTTGGGGAGGTCGAGCTTGGCGAGGATGTGCTCGATGTGGGTCCCCACCGTGCGCGGCGTGATGTACAGCCGCTCGGCGATCTCCCGGTTGGTGCGGCCGGCCGTCAGTTCGGCCAGGACCTGGAGCTCCCGGGGCGAGAGTCCGCCGGGCCGGGACGACGCGGGCGGGACGGCCGCGGTCGCGCCCTCGGGCCGCGAGCCCGCCCGGGGGGCGACGGCCGCGGCGAGCGCCTCGCTGAGCAGGGTGACCACGGCCCGGGCGGGATCGGGCGCGCGCCGCGGCCGACGGGTGCTCACGTTCAGCATCCCGACGTACCGGCCGTCGACGGCGAACAGGCACTGGGCCACACCGCCCTCGATGCCGAGGGGGCGCAGCACCTCCCGGAAGCCCGGGGAGGCCGCGAGGAGCCGCCCGGGGACGTCCCCGAGCCACAGGCCGCCCCGGGCCGGACTGCGGAGCACGGGGAACACCGGATCGTGGTGCAGGCGGGTCTCGATGTACGCCGTGGCGTCGTCCGGGTAGCTCCCGGCCAGGGTGGTGTGGTGCCCGCGCAGCGGATCCCACCGGGCCAGGGAGGCGTGCTCGTACTCCATCACCTCCGACAGTGCCGCCAGGACCGCGTCGAGGCCGGTCGTACCGGCCGCGGCACCCCTGGCGGCCTCGCGGACCCGGACGGCCGCGTCCAGGATGTCCGTCCCGTTCCGTTCCGCCCCGCTTCGCTCCGCTGCCACCGTCCAAGGATGATCATGTCCCCGGAGTTACGTCAATCGCGCGGGGCCTCGTGCACGATCCGCCCGTCCATGACGGTGAGGATGACGGGCATCGTCGGGATGTCGCGGGGGTCGGCGGCGAGCAGGTCCCCGTCGAGCACGCACAGGTCCGCGGCCTTGCCCGGCTCCAGGGAACCCTTCCAGTCGTCGGCGAAGTCCTGCCAGGCCGCGTCGATCGTGTAGGTGCGCAGCGCCTCGGCCAGGCCGATGCGCTGCTCGGGGCCGCTGACCCGGCCGGCGGCCTTGGACTCGCGCAGCATCATGGTGGCGACGCCCTGGCGCCAGTCCGGGTGGGTGACGGGCGCGTCGGATCCGCTCGTGACCCGCACACCGGCGTCGACGGCGTCGCGGTAGGGCCAGGCGTACGCGGCCCGCTCGGCGCCGACGAGCTCCTCCTCCATGTCGGCGACGGTCCACTTGATGGTGGGGTTCATGTTGACGCCGAAGCCGTGCGCGGCCAGCACCTCCATGCTGTGCGCGGTGAGGAAATCGCCGTGGATGACGTAGTGGCGGGCGTCGGGCCGCGGGTGCTCGGCCATGGCCGCGGCGAAGGCGTCCGCGACGGTGTCGATGGCCCGGTCGCCGGTGACGTGGACGCCCAGCTGGTGCCCGGCGGTGTGGGCGAGCCGGATCATGGCCCCGATCCCGGCGGTCCGCTCGCTGTCGGTGTCGCCGCCGACGCACAGGGAGCCGCAGCCGCCGCCGACGTACGGCTCGTGCATCCAGGCCGTCCTGTTGGGGACGATGCCGTCGGCGAAGACCTTGACCCCGTGGACCGCGAGGCGGCGCGGATCCGTGTCGCCGAGCCCGCCGAGGGCGGCGAGGCCGCGGGCGAACTCCCCGGTGGTGCTCGCCATGCCGGTGGGCAGCAGCAGGACGCCGACGCGGGCGGTCAGTTCGCCGTCGGCCAGCAGCCGGCGGTAGACGTCGAGGGTCTCCTCGCCGAGCGCGCCCCGCATGATGCCCTCCCCGCCGGGGCCGAGCCCGGGCTCCGTGTAGCTGGTCACGCCGAGCCGGGCGAGGGTGGCGAGGGTCGTCCTGATCGCGTCGGTCCGCTCCTGCCGGCCGAGCGGCGGCAGCGCGTTCTGGACGAGGGCCTGGGCCCCCTCGTGGAGCAGCCCGGTGGGCTCCCCCGCCTCGTCCACGACGATGGCTCCGCCGGGCGGGGCGACGGTGTTCCGGTCGATCCCGATGAGCTCCAGGGCCTTGGAGTTGACCCAGGTGGCGTGTCCGGAGAAGGAGTACAGCACGACGGGGTGGTCCGGGCTCACGGCGTCGAGGTCGTGCCGCGAGGGCTGCCGCGACGGGTCCAGGAGGCACTCGTCGAGGTACCCGGTGTCCCAGCCGTGCCCCGTGGTCCACTGCCCGGCCGGGGTCCGTCCGACGGCCTCCCGTACCGCCTCGGCCACGTCCCCGAGCGAGGACACCGCGGGGTGGCCGAGGTCGAGGGAGAGCGGCGGCGTCGCCATGCCGAAGGCGCATCCGTGCAGGTGGGAGTCGTTGATGCCGGGAAGCAGCGTCGCCCCC
>NZ_JBIVVI010000926.1:777-3733 GCF_044757675.1 Kitasatospora sp. NPDC091257 | reverse complement strand
GTCCAGCAGCTCGTGGAAGCTCGGGTCTCCGGACGTGTCGGTGCGCAGCAGCAGGAGGTGTTGGCGCGGTGGTGGATCAGGATGACCGGGGAGGTCGTCTCACCGTGGCGCCAGGCGTTGACGATCAGTTCGACCATCGCGAGTTCGGCGTCCGCGATGAGGGAGGGCGGCCAGCCGGCACTGGTCATCCCGTCGCGGAGGGCGTCGCGGGAGAGGGTGAGGGAGGGGGAGTTGAGGTTACGCACAGCGTCTCCCAAGGGGAATGGAAGGATGAACCGAGCGAGAAGTCACCGTGAGCCAGTCCGGACATGGGTGCTCTGCGGTGCAGGGCAGCGTTACTGACGCCCGCATCGGTGGTCGGTGCGTCACCGACTGTAGGACATTGCTGGTACATGTACCGGCACTTCTACCTGTTTCTTCACTCGATCGATGGATTGCTGGACCCCTCACGCAATTGCAATGGATGCTTGGGGCATGCCACCAGGAACCACCCCGTCTGCCCGGCAGGAACGAGTCGGCATCGAGCTGCGGAAGATGCGCGACTGCGCCGGACGCACAACTGCCGAGGCTGCCGCGCTGTTTGGGTTCTCTCGAACGAAGATCACGCAGATCGAGAAGGCGCAGTACCCGATCAGCGCCGAACGCGTGAGGATGCTCGCCTCCGACTTCCAGGAGAGCGACGCCACCTACATCGAGGCACTCGGCGCCATGGCCGAGGAGCGCCACAGAGGCTGGTGGGAGGACTTTCGCGGTTCCGTGCCGGTCGGCTTCCTGGACATCGCGGAGATGGAGTACTTCGCCAAGGGAATGCGCACGTATCAGGTCTCGCATGTTCCCGGCGTTATGCAGACCGAGGAGTACGGGCGGGCAATCTTCCAGGATGTCTACCCGCCGCTCTCACCGCGCCTCCTGGAAGCCCGCGTTGAGCATCGAGTGCAGCGTTCGACGTTCTTGATGCGAGACGGAGCTGAGCCATACTCGGCATTGGTGCACGAGGCCGCCCTGCGCATGCTGTTCGGCGGCCGTGATGCTGCCAGGCGACAGCTTGACAGGCTGCTTGAGTACTCGGAACTTCCTCATGTGACACTTCGGGTGATCACCTTCAGCACCAACGGGTTCATGGGCGCGGGACAAGGCGTCATCCATGCCAACGGCCCTGTGAAACGGCTCGACACTGTCCAGCTCGACGCCGTCGGCGGCCCGGCATTCCTGCATGAGCAGAAGCACTTGGAGAACTACCGCTACATCATCGACAGGATGACCGAGCGGTCTCTCACCGAGAGCCAGTCCCGTGATGCCATCCGGCTCATCAAGAAAGAGATCTAAGCCATGGAAACACTCCGCTGGAAGCGCCCTGAAGCTTGCCCCGATGGCGCAAGCTGCCCCGAGGTGGCCATAGGCCCCGACGCCGTCTACGTCCGTAGCAGCCTCCTGCCCGAAGCCATCGCCCAACTCACCCCCGACGAATGGCGCGACCTCGTGTCCGCGATCCGCGCCGGCGAGTTCGACGCCTGACTCCCCCGCTGCACCGGCCGGGGCGGCGATTCGGCACACGGGTGCTGATCTGCTAATATTCCTGACGTCACGAGGGAGATGATCTCTCGTCAGGCGTCAGCGGTGCTACCAGAGCACGTCCTACTTTCAGTAGGAAGAGTCCGTGCAACCCGGGCCTGGCGCTCCACGATCGGAAGGGTCCGGCATCCACACGGGTGCCGGGCCCTTCCGCTTTTCATCGCCCCTGAACGAGCGACTACACCCCGTCCGCCGTGCAACAACCGCACTGGGTCGACTCATGCCGCTCCGCTGGCTCCTTTGTCGCCAGCCACGCCCTGCCCAGGACAACGATGACGGCAAGAACTGCCACGAACCGCACGGTGTTGTGGAACTGCCGAGAATCCGGCGCCGAAAACCGGAGAACCCGGAGCCCCTTCGAGGACATCTCGACATCGAGCGCCATCTCCCCGGCCGCATCCCCGACCCCCGACGCCCCGCTCTTCTGCTCTGCCATCCGCCCCTCCATCCGCGTCCGCACGAGTGTGGCAGGTCGCCGGCGGCACCGTGGTCGCGGAGTGGACCAGAGCGCCCCCGGGTCCGGGTACCGGGAGCACGATTCGTCACACGGGTGCTGAGCTGCTAATATTCTCGACATCGCGAGGGAGATGATCTCTCGTCAGGCGTCAGCGGTGCTACCAGAGCACGTCCTACTTTCAGTAGGAAGAGTCCGTGCAACCCGGGCCTGGCGCTCCACAGTCGGAAGGGTCCGGCATCCACACGGGTGCCGGGCCCTTCCGCGTTTCCCGACCCGGGACAGGAGCAACAGTGCAGATCGCGACCGACGACCTCTCCGGCCCCGAGATCGCCCGCTTCCTCGACGAGCACGTCCAGCAGATGCGGGCCATCTCCCCACCGACCAGCACCCACGCCCTCGATCTCGACGCCCTCCGCCGGCCCGGGATCACGTTCTGGTCGGTGCGGGACGACGGCGTCCTGGTCGGCTGCGGCGCTCTCAAGCAACTGGACACAGACCACGCCGAACTGAAGTCGATGCGCACGGCACCCCTGCGCAAGCGGAGCGGCGTCGCGTCCCTGCTGCTGGAGCACATCATCACCGAAGCCAGGCGCATGGGCTTCACGAAGCTGAGCCTGGAGACCGGCACGCCCGACTTCTTCCTGCCGGCCAGGAAGCTGTACGAAAAGTTCGGATTCGTCCCCTGCGAACCGTTCGCGGACTACCGGCCCGACCCGAACAGCGCGTTCATGACGAGAGAGCTCTGACCGACGGCGCCCGTCCGCCCGGCCGCGATTCGTCGCACGGGTGCTGAGCTGCTAATATTTTCGACATCGCGAGGGAGATGATTCCTCGTCAGGCGTCAGCGGTGCTACCAGAGCACGTCCTACTTTCAGTAGGAAGAGTCCGTGCAACCCGGGCCTGGCGCTCCACAGTCGGAAGGGTCCG
>NZ_JBIVVI010000926.1:0-682 GCF_044757675.1 Kitasatospora sp. NPDC091257 | reverse complement strand
GTCCGGCATCCACACGGATGCCGGACCCTTCCGCGTTGCAGCCCCGCCTTTCCACTGCGCTGATCCCATGAACGCACAATCAGGCAAAGGCCTGATCTCATCGTCGGCGAACTTCCTGAGCGGAAGCCGGTTTTCCGCCGCCAGGGGCCGGGGTAGAGCGGAGGCGTTCGCACCCTGACCGTTCCGGTGCTCATGAGGGAGCGAATCCGTGACGCTTTTCTTGTCGGAAGGACACCCTCATGCACAGGTCCCTTCGGAACGCCTTCGCGACCGTCCTCGTGACGGGTGCGCTCACCACCGCTGCCGCTCCGGCCGCCGTCGCCGCCGAACAGGCGCCGTCGGCGGCCGGGGTGCGGGCGGAGCTCCGCAACCCGAAGACCGTCAAGGTCGCCGACTACAACCAGGCCCGCAGCACCCTGATCAACGCGGGCAGCAGGACGGCCGCCAAGTCCCACCCCGCGCACGGCACCAAGGACGTCCCGGTCTCCCACGGAACCAGCCTGCTCGCGGAGGCCCGCGACGAGTTCCGCGCCGCCGACCGGAACCTTCCGGCGGGCCAGAAGAAGTCCGACATGTCGATCCCGCACTACAACGCCGTCCACAGCGCGGCCAGGACCATGGGCGTCGACCGCTGGTGACGCCACCTCGCTGATGTGAAGGACCCGGGCCCTCCTCCGGCCCC
>NZ_JBIVVI010000925.1:0-3742 GCF_044757675.1 Kitasatospora sp. NPDC091257 | reverse complement strand
CCCTTTGCAGCCTGTATCCCCCCATCACGGACTCCGCCGGCCCACCCGGCTGGCCGCCGCCCTGGCGCTCCTGACCACCCTGGCGCTGACGGGCGTCCAGTCGACAGGAGCCGCCGCCCGCACACTCCCTGGCACCTCGCAGACCCGGGGCGACGCGCCGACGCTGTCCCCGCAGGAACACGCCGAGCTTCTGCGGGAAGCCGCCCGGACCGCCATCGCGACGGCGAAGGCGCTGAACCTGGACCCGCGCGAGAGCCTGCAGATCGGCGATGCCACCCGGGACGGGGACGGCACCGTCCACTTCCGCTACAACCGCACCTTCGCCACGGTGCCGGTCCTCGGCGGCGACCTGATCGTCCACCGCACCCCGCAGGGCGCCCTCACCGACACCCGCGCCCACCGGGCGCCGGTCAGCGTGCCGACCATCACGCCCACGATCCCGGCCGTCCAGGTGATGCAGTCGCTCCACACCACGGAGCTCCCGCGCCTGGTCGTCTGGTCGGCCGCCCAAACCCCCGCTCTGGCCTGGGAATCCGTCCTGGACGGCACCCAGGAGGACGGCACCCCCAGCGAACGCCACATCGTGACCGACGCGACCTCGGGCACCCAGCTCTACACCTACGAGGCCGTGCACACCGGCATCGGCCAAGGACAGTACAACGGCACGGTGACCCTGGGCACCGAGCACAGCCTGTTCCGGTACGAGATGGACGACACCGCCCGCGGCGGCCACCGGACCTACAACCTGCACCACGCCTCCACCGGCCAGGGCGAACTGTTCACCGACCAGGACGACCGCTGGGGCAACGGCACCCAGAGCGACGACGAGACGGCGGGCGTCGACGCCCACTACGGCGCCGCGGCCACCTGGGACTACCTCCAGCAGGTGCACGGGCGCGCCGGAATCCGCGGCGACGGTGTCGGCGCCTACAGCCGTGTCCACGCCGGTGACAACTACACGAACGCCTTCTGGGGCAACGGCTGCTTCTGCATGACCTACGGCGACGGGCCCGGCAACGCCAAGCCGCTGACCGAACTGGACGTGGCCGCACACGAGATGATCCACGGCCTGACCTCCGCCACCGCGGGTCTGGAGTACCGGGCCGAGTCCGGCGGACTCAACGAGGCCACCAGCGACATCCTCGCCACCGCCGTCGCGTTCCACACCGACAACCCCACCGACGTCCCCGGCTACCTCATGGGCAAACGCCTCAACCTCAACGGCAAGGGCACCCCGCTGCGCTACCTGGACCGGCCCTCCCGGGACGGCCGCTCGCCCGACTACTGGTACGACGGCATCGCCGGCATCGACGTCCACTACTCCTCGGGCCCCGCCAACCACTTCTTCTACCTGCTCGCCGAGGGCAGCGGCCCCAGGACCATCAACGGCATCGACTACGACAGCCCCACCATCGACGGCCGCACCGTCACCGGCATCGGCCGCGTCGCCGCCGAGCAGATCTGGTACCGGGCCTTGACCATCTACATGACCACCACCACCGACTACCACGACGCCCGCGCCGCCACCCTCCAAGCCGCCGCCGACCTCTACGGCCCCGGCAGCACCGCCTACGCGACCGTCGCCGACACCTGGTCCGCCGTCAACGTCAACGGCTGACACCAGCCCGCACACCGCGCCCACGGCCAGCCGCTCAGGCGACACGGCGGTCCTGCCATCGTCCGGTCCGGGCAGCGCGCCCCGGGCGCAGTGCCCGGGCGGTTCGGGCAACGACCCGGGAGGCAGCGCCGCCGTGCGTTTCCCCTGGAAGCCGAGCCGTTCCGCTGCGCCACGTGGTGCTTCGCGCCGTGCCCCGCCCGGGCCTTTGGGGTTGGCGGGGCACGGCGTGGGGTGCTCAGCGGTCGTCGCCGAGTTCCTGGTGCATCTGCGGCTGGTCGTCCTGGTCGTGGGTGAGCGCGAACTTCTGGATCTCGTTGAACGTCTTGGAGGCCATGCCGAGGACGTCCTTGTAGGGGTTGACGCCGGTGGCCTTCTGGACGGAGCCGCCGAGGAGCCCGCCGCCCAGGCCGCCGACCACGCCGTGGCCGGCGGCGAGCGGACCGGCGGCGAGGTCGAGGACGCCCTTGGGCACGCCGGCCATGTCGGCGTACCTGTCGGTGAGCGCGTGCCGGACCAGGGCCATGAGCGCGTCGTGCGTGGGGCCGGGGTAGAACTGCTTGTAGAAGTCGACGGCCTGCTGCGTCATGAAGACGCCGTCCTCGGTCTTCTTCCACTCGTCGTCGCGCACCTGGTTCCAGACGCGCGTGACCAGGTCGGCGTCCTTGGGCAGTTGCCACCGCTCGGGGGTGCCGAGGTAGTGGTTGACGTAGTGCCAGGCACACATGAACCCGTGGGCGTCCTCCTCGGAGACGTCGATGCCGAGGTTCTTCATGGCCTCCAGAATCTGCACGCTGAACACGCAGGAGGCGCCGGTGGTGTACTTGATCGACACCGGCTCGCCCCACTTGGCGTAGTCCCATGCGCCGCTCTTCTTGTGCAACTGCCGTACGGAGGCGTGGACCAGGCGGACCTTGGTGACGTTCGCCGCGAGGGTGCCGTCGCGCAGGGCGTTCTTGTTGCCCATGTCGAGGAACAGTCGGGACGACTGCGACAGGCGCCGGCCCGGGCCCTTGACGCCGCCGAGCCGGCCGGTCGAGCGGAGCGTGAACGCGCCGGTGGGGGAGAGGTAGGTACCGATCAGGCCGACGGTGCCCTGGAGCATGGTCACTTCGCCGTGGTGGTGGCCGAAGAAGCCCTCCGCGGCGTCGACGTCCGCCTCCGACCAGTCCGGCGGCGGTGCCGCGGCCTCCCGCAGGAAGTCCGCCAGCCGCTGGGGAAGTTGGGAGAGGTCCTGGCCGGGCTTGAGCGTCCCGATGGTGCGGAAGAGGGCGTTGACGCCGTCGACTTCCTTGTGGTCGATCAGATCGGAGACGAGCTGATCGGCCTGCGGGTCACCTGCCCGGCCCGCGGCCTCCAGCTCCTGCGTCGCGTTCTGAGTCGTCAAAGCCACAGAAGGGTTCCTTCCTTCGCTGAGGGGGAGCCGCCGGTCGGCACGTGCCGGGAACCGTGGTCGACACGGCGTCCCGGGCGGATGGATCAGCGAGCAGCGGCATGCTTCCGACTCTGGCGGAACGTCGTACCTCCGCTGAGCGACGAAACGTTTCGTCCTCCCTCGAAAGAGTGAAGGGCAACACGGTGGCTGTCCGGCCACGGCACTGGTGTCGGAGGGCGGTCCAGGAGCCACACGTCATGCTCGAAGGGCACCCGTGGGGGCGGCGGGGACCAGCCGCACACCGGGCGATCTCGCAACGTCCGCAGCAGCGAACGCGCTCCTGTCCCGCCTGGCGATGAGTCCGCGTCGATGCTCCGTGTGAGCAGGTGGGCGTGCCGGTGGCAGCTGGGGAGGTGTCCGGCGTGCAGGGGCAGCCCGGGGGCCACACGTCGCAGATGAGCTCGCGCAGCGATAGTTCTTCTGCACGGACAACGCGTTCCGTTCAGTGCACGGCAGGCTGAGATGGACATCGCCGGGCGACTGGGGGGTCAAGCGGGTTCTGGGACACCAGTTGTGGGGTCTCCGGACGTGGTCGACGGTCCTCTGGTGTTCCGGTGCGACGTCGATAACATGAGGACTCCTCACATAATCGTCAGGAGGCTGCCATGCCGAACCGCTTCGACTTGCCGGCGGGGTTCCGCTGGGGTGCCGCCACCGCCGCGTACCAGATCGAGGGGGCGGTGGGGGAGGAC
>NZ_JBIVVI010000924.1:0-3744 GCF_044757675.1 Kitasatospora sp. NPDC091257 | reverse complement strand
CCCACCCGCCCCCGACGGCTGGGCCTCACCCGGCACCCCGCCCCTCGAACTCCTGTGCCTCGACCTGCGCCACGCCCTCGACGCCGCCCCGCTCTGCCCGCCCGTCGAAGGCGGCTGCCCCCGCCGACTGCGAACGCTGCGCCGTCCGCAAACGGCTGTGGGCCCGGTGGGAGGAGCGCTGGAGTACCGCCGCCCCCGCGTACCTGTCCTGGCCGATTCCGCCCTACGACCACCGCCAACGCCCCGCCGAACGCCTCCTCGCTTACCACCAGGGCCGCTGCGCCGTCTGCGGCTCCGCCCCGGAAGCCGGCCCCCGCACACACCGAGGACCATGACCTCCACACCGGCCTCACCCGCGGGCTCCTCTGCCACCCGCAGGCGGAGCAGGGCGCAGCCCCGTTCTGGGTCCGCTACCACGAGCGCCCGCCCGCCGCCGTCCTCGACCTGGAGCTGCGCTATCCCGCGCTCGCACCGGGCCGCCCGTGACACCCGTGGCGCCGCCAGGATCGGACGGGTATGGCCGAAGGACGGCACATGTCCGGTTCGCCGCCGACCGCTGACGGGACGCAACGTGCCGCATCGCCATGCCCCGTGGACATGGGCCTCCGGCGGCTGGAGTTCCGCACGTGCGGGGGGCCGACAAGCACCCGGCGATCATCGTCTTCGTTCTAGACGAGGAACCATCCCCGCGCGTGCGGGGCCGACCCGGACCGTCGTGGACGATCCGGGGCCCCTCGGGAACCATCCCCGCGCGTGCGGGGCCGACACTTCGTGACCTGCGAGTTTATCGGCGGGAGCGGGCCGAGAGAATCAGTCCGTCGAAGTCGACGGGCTTCCAGCGGTCCTTGCCAGCGGTGCGGACGGTCCAGCCTTGTTCGTTGGTGGCGGGTTCGACGAGGACGGCTTGGCCGTCGCCGATGCGGGTGGCGAGGAGTTCCCAGAGCCGGTCGCGGATGCGGCGGCTGGGGTTGCCGACGAAGACGCCGGCGTTGACTTCGACCATCCAGCGGGTGAGGTGGCCGCGGAGGCCTTCGGGGGCTGCAATGAGGATGATGACGGTCACGGGCTGCTCGTGTCCTGGGTGAACTCCGGGCCGATGATGGCCAGGTGTTCGTCACCCATCCCTGGTTCGGAGGCGGCGGGCACCGACGGGCCTTCCGTGCCGGACCAGTTGACGCCACCCTGGACGGCGCCGACGCGTTCGTCCCAGAGTTCGTTGACCTCGACGTCGGGCATCTCGGTGTCGTCCGGGCTGAGGAGCGCCTTGACGTCGTTCACGATGCGGCCCAGCAGCTTGTCCCGGGCAATGCGGTCGCGCAGGCCGAGGCGGGCGTCGCGCTCCTCGGTGTGCCCCTGCTGGGCGAGGTCGAAGGCGAGGGGGATGGTGTACTCGGCCTTGTAGAGGTCCGCGATGTCCAGGACGAACGAGGTCGCCAGTCCGGTGTGGACGAAGCCGAGCCCCGGGCTGGCGCCCAGACCGGTGACGACCGCGTGGCAGATCCCGTAAAGCGCGGCGTTGGCCGCCGACAGGAGCCGGTTCAGGTCGTCGCCAGCGGCGTACGCGTCACCGGCCTTGTACACGCGGCCGTTCCAGGGGACGCCGGTGCGGCGGGACTCGGCCTGGTAGAGCTTCCGGATGCGGGCGCCCTCACGGCCGCGCAGTTGCTGCATCGTGGCGGTGCTGACGTCCTCGCCGGGGAACCGCATCCGGTACATGGTCCGCGCGACGGCCAGGCGCTCCTTGGTGCGGCTGACCAGCCAGGCCTGCCGGTTGAGGAGGGCCGCTCCTCGGCTGGGGCCGAGGCCGGCCGCGTACATGCGCACGCCCTGCTCGCCGACCCAGCACACGGTGGTGCCGGAGTCGGCGAGGAGGTTGACGGCGCCGTGGGTGATGCGGGTGCCCGGACCGAGCAGCATGACGGCGACCATGGCAGCGGGGACGCGGACGGTCTCGCGCTTGTTGATGACGACGACGGCGTTCTCATCACGGTCGATGTGGCTGCGTTCGACGTAGACGCTGGAGACGCGGTCGGCGAGGCGGTGCAGGTCGTGGGGGTGGGCTTTCCACCAGATGTCGGCCATCGGTCAGCGGGCTCCGGCGGGCAGCGGAGCGAGGGTGAGCAGGCCGCAGCCGTAGGCCTTGGAGGGGCCGATGCCGCCGAGGAGGGCGGCCTGCAGGAGGCCTGGGTCGCTGATGCGCAGGTGGCCTTCGAAGGTAGCGGTGGTGAGGGTGACCGAGGTGCGGGTGCCGGGCTTGGTGAAGGTGTTGCGGCTGCGGTCGGTGATCCGCACCTCCCGGGCGGGCCGCGCGTCGGCCGGGGTGTCCGAGGCGTCGGGTTCGAGGCCCGGCGCCGGACCGTCCGTGCGTGCCTCGGGGATGGTGAAGCCCCAGCGCTCGGTGCGGTCCAGGAACCAGGTGAGCTGCTGGGCGGCGGTGCGATGGGCCATGCGGTAGGAGCGGTGGTGGAGTTCGGCGGCGGTCTTGGTGCGGTGCACGCTCGCCTTGTCGGGCTTGGCGGTGTTCTGGACGGGGCTGGCCTTGACCCGGAAGGCGAACTCGCGGCCCACGGCGAGCTGGCCGAGCAGGGGGCTGTAGTCGCGGATCGCGTAGTGCTCGCCGTCGGCGTCGGGCCACCCGGCCTGTTCGACGATGTGGGTCCAGTCCGGCTTGGACGGGGTGAGGACCAGCAGCGCGGGGCGGCGCGGGTGGTCGGCGTCCAGGCGCCACAGGACCCGGTCGCCGGGGGCGATGTCGGGGACGCCGGCCGTGACGGCGCCGTGCAGGGCGCGGGGGTTGGCGAGCAGGGTGCGGCTGGCGGCGCGCAGGGGGTTGATGCGGACGCGGGAGAGGTAGGTCATCGGGTCACCAGCCCAGCAGGGCGAACGGGTCGTGGCCGCCGGCCTCGGTGGCCGGCTGGGTGGTCGTGGTCGTGTTCGTCGGGTCGAGGCCGGTGGGAACGGTGAGCCAGGCGTGGCGGATTCTCCGAGTGGAGAAGCCGCGTTCGCGGGGGTCGAAGGAACGCGGGACGTCCTGGAGGGTGTCGTCACCCGACGGGTCGTCGAAGGTCGCGGCCAGGTCGATCCGGTGCGGGGAGAACGGCTCCGGGCTCTTCCGGGACCGCCGCCGGTAGGCCTCCTTGGCAGCGACGCCCGCCTGCCAGGGCTCGCCCGCCAGGGCATCCTCCAGGGTCCCGTCGCGTACCGCGCCGAGGGCGATCGGCTGGGTGGGGACGCAGGAACGCCGGCCGAGGGCGAGCGGGAAGGCTGGGCGGCGGATCGCCTCGGCGAGCATCTCGACGAGCGCGGCCGGGCCCTGGACGGCGGCGACGAACACCGCGTCCTGGAGGTAGTAGCGGTGGGTGACGTGGGTGTCCTTGGCCGGGGAGGTCGGCTTCTGGATCCCCTTGGCGTTGACCCCGGCCTGCGGCAGCGGCCGGCCCCGGTAGTCGCTGACGGTGTGGTAGTCGCGCAGCAGCGTTCCGGGCTGGTCGATGCGCACGCCCAGGCGCAGCCCGACCAGGTCGGTAATGTCCGCTTCGCGCGGACGGCCCGCGGCCGCGGCGAGCAGGCCGACGACGCCGGACTTGGTCGGCTGGGGCCTGCTGTCGCGGCGGTTGAAGGCGCTGCGGTCGCCCCAGGACTGGAGAGGACCTGCCAGCCGCAGCACGAGGACCGCCTGCGCCTCGCCCTGCGGGGCCGGGGCCGGTGCGGGGGTGGGGTCGGCGGGCATCAGTTGTCGTTCAC
>NZ_JBIVVI010000923.1:0-3751 GCF_044757675.1 Kitasatospora sp. NPDC091257 | reverse complement strand
GCCCGGTTACATTCCGAACCCGGAAGCTAAGCCTTACAGCGCCGATGGTACTGCAGGGGGGACCCTGTGGGAGAGTAGGACGCCGCCGAACAATTATTCAGAAAAGCCCCTGATCCACTCGGATCAGGGGCTTTTCGCATTTCCGGGCCGGACGGGCCCGACAGGCCGGCTCCGGTGCCTCCGAACCCTCCCGGACGACCCCCGCCGAGTGGCTGGTCCACCGTCAATATGCCGCTAAAACCGCCTGATCAGCGCACTGATCAGCGGAAAATCGCGTCGCACACCGTAGTCTCGAAGGCAAGGGGAACAGGTGTCCGGGGGTGTCCTCCGGGCCGGGTCGGATCAAGAATGGTGCTCATGGGACGAGGCAGGCTGCGCATCTACCTCGGGGCAGCCCCCGGGGTCGGCAAGACGTACGCCATGCTCGCCGAGGCGCACCGGCGCCAGGAGCGTGGCACGGACGTCGTGGTCGCGTTCGTGGAGGACCACGGCCGCCGACGGACCGCGGACATGGTCGCCGGGCTGGAGGTGGTGCTGCGCCAGCAGGTGGTGCACCGCGGCGCCCGCTTCTCCGAGATGGACCTGGACGCCGTCCTCGCCCGCCGCCCGCAGGTGGCCCTGGTGGACGAGCTGGCCCACACCAACGTTCCTGGCTGCCGCAACGAGAAGCGCTGGCAGGACGTCGAGGAACTGCTGGCGGCCGGGATCGACGTGATCTCCACCGTCAACGTCCAGCACCTGGAGTCGCTCGGCGACGCGGTCGAGGGCATCACCGGGGTGCGCCAGCGCGAGGCCGTGCCGGACGAGGTGGTCCGGCGGGCGGATCAGATCGAGCTGGTGGACATGTCCCCGCAGGCGCTGCGGCGGCGGCTGGCGCACGGCAACGTGTACGCGCCGGAGAAGATCGACGCCGCCCTCGCGAACTACTTCCGTCCGGGCAACCTGACCGCGCTGCGCGAGCTGGCGCTGCTGTGGACCGCGGACCGGGTGGACGAGTACCTCCAGAAGTACCGGGCCGAGCAGGGCATCGAGGGCACCTGGCAGGCCCGGGAGCGGATCGTGGTGGGCCTGACCGGCGGGCCCGAGGGGGCGACGCTGATCCGCCGGGCGGCCCGGATCGCCGCCCGGGTCTCCGGCGGTGAGCTGCTCGCCGTGCACATCTCCCGCTCGGACGGGCTGGTGGGCTCCGGCTCGCCGCAGACGCTGATCGAGCAGCGCGTGCTGGTGGAGAGCCTCGGCGGTTCCTTCCACGCGGTCCTCGGCGACGACCCGGCCGGCGGACTGCTGGACTTCGCCCGGGGCGTGAACGCCACCCAGATCGTGCTGGGCACCAGTCGGCGGCCCGCCTGGCAGTACCTGTACGGGCCGGGCGTCGGCACCACGGTGACCCGGGAGGCCGGGGACATCGACGTGCACATGGTCACCCACGAGCACGCCGGGCACGGGCGGCGCGGCAAGATACCGGTCCGCCGGATCACCGACCTGGGCCGTACCCGGACGGTCGCCGGCTGGCTGATCGGGCTGGTCGGCCCCCCGGTGCTGGCGATCGTGCTGACCGCGATCGGCGGGCTGGGGCTCTCCACCGACATGTTGCTTTTCCTGTCGCTGACGGTGTGCGCGGCGCTGGTCGGCGGGCTGCTGCCGGCCATCGGCTCGGCGCTGGTCGCCTCCTCGGTGCTGAACTACTACTTCACCCCGCCGCTGCACACCTTCACCATCAACGAGCCGCAGAACATCATGGCGGTGGCGATATTCACCATCGTCGGCATCTCGGTGGCGTCGGTGGTGGACCTCGCGGCCCGGCGCACCCAGCAGGCGGCCCGTAGCCAGACCGAGGCGCAGACGCTCAGCGCGCTGGCCGGCACGGTGCTGCGCGGCGCGCCCAATGGCGACGGGGTGCTCACCGCGCTGATGGAACAGGTGCGGGAGACCTTCGGGCAGGAGAGCGCCGCGCTGCTGGAGCGGCCCGATCCGCTCGCGCCCTGGGTGCCGGTGGCCTCCGCCGGCCCGCGCCCGCCGGGGCGGCCGGAGGAGGCCGACGTGGACGTCCCGGTCGGCGACAGCCTGGCGCTGGTGCTGCGCGGCCGGGTGCTGCCCGGGGCGGACCGGCGCCTGCTCGGGGCGTTCGCCGCGCAGGCCGCCGTGGTGCTGGAGCGCCGCCGGCTGGCCCGGGAGGCCGCCGATGCCCGCCGGGAGGCCGAGGGCAACCGGATCCGGACGGCTCTGCTGGCGGCGGTCTCGCACGACCTGCGCACCCCGCTGGCGGGCATCAAGGCCTCGGTGAGCTCGCTGCGTTCGGCCGACGTCGACTGGGACCCGGAGGACGAGGCCGAGCTGCTGGCCGGCATCGAGGCCGGGGCGGACCGGCTGGACCACCTGATCAACAACCTGCTCGACATGAGCCGCCTGCAGACCGGTACCGTCACCCCGCTGATCCAGGAGACCGACCTGGACGAGGTGGTGCCGTTCGCGCTCGGCGGGGTGCCGCTGGAGTCCGTCCGGCTGGAGGTGCCGGAGACGCTGCCGATGGTCCGGGCCGACGGCGGGTTGCTGGAGCGCTCGCTGGCCAACCTGGTGGAGAACGCCGTCAAGTACAGCCCGGACGGCGTCAAGGTGCTGGTCAAGGCCGACGAGCTGCGGCAGCCGGGGCGGCCGGCCCGGGTCGAGCTGCGGATCGTGGACCGCGGCCCGGGGGTGCCGGAAGAGGCGAAGGAGAAGATCTTCGCGCCGTTCCAGCGGTACGGGGACGCGCCGCGCGGTGCCGGGGTGGGCCTCGGACTCGCGGTGGCGCGCGGTTTCGTCGAGGCGATGGACGGTACCGTCACCGCCGAGGACACCCCGGGCGGCGGCCTCACCATGGTCGTCAGCCTGCCCGTGGTCGACCGGCCGCCCGAAACGGGGGAGCCGGGCGGCGAGGGTGGCGGTCCGCTCCCGGAGCTGATCACCTGAGAACCGGCGGCGCACCGGCCGGGCCGGGCGCCCCTCCCGGTGCCGCGCGCCGCAGCGAAAGTCGTAGAGCCAGTCCCCAGTCCGTAAGTCAGACAGCCCCGAAAGGCGGAGCCCGCACATGACCCGGGTCCTCGTCGTGGACGACGAACCGCAGATCGTCCGCGCGCTGGTGATCAACCTCAAGGCCCGCAAGTACGAGGTGGACGCGGCCCATGACGGCGCGAGCGCCCTGGAGCTGGCCGCGGCCCGCCATCCGGACGTGGTCGTCCTCGACCTGGGCCTGCCCGACATGGACGGGGTCGAGGTGATCCGCGGCCTGCGCGGCTGGACCCGGGTGCCGATCATCGTGCTGTCGGCCCGGCACGCCTCGGACGAGAAGGTCGAGGCCCTGGACGCCGGCGCCGACGACTACGTCACCAAGCCGTTCGGCATGGACGAGCTGCTCGCCCGGATGCGGGCCGCCGTGCGGCGGGCCGAGCCGGTGGCCGGGGAGGCCGACTCGCTGGTCGTCACCGAGTCCTTCACCGTCGACCTCGCGGCCAAGAAGGTCAACCGGGACGGCGCCGACGTCCGCCTCACCCCGACCGAGTGGCACCTGCTGGAGGTACTGGTCCGCAACGCCGGGCGGCTGGTCAGCCAGACCCAGCTGCTGCAGGAGGTGTGGGGCCCGGCGTACCGCACCGAGACCAACTACCTGCGGGTCTACCTCGCCCAGCTGCGCCGCAAGCTGGAGCGCGACCCCTCGCACCCGCGCCACTTCATCACCGAGCCGGGCATGGGATACCGGTTCGAGAGCTGACCC
>NZ_JBIVVI010000922.1:0-3754 GCF_044757675.1 Kitasatospora sp. NPDC091257 | reverse complement strand
GCCGGCGTCATACCTGAGGAGGAGATCGCCCCCGCCACCCCGCCGGGTGGGCGGGGGCCGACCGTCCGCGCGGCATACACATCGCGTTCGAACAGCTTGGGATGATGTCACGGAGTTAAACATTCCGTTAATCCGTTCGAGGAGTCCACGTGACGTTCCCCGCAACCGCCGTCCACACCGGGCGGGCGGCCGCCCGAGCCACCAGCCTGAACAAGGTCTACGGGGAGGGGGAGACCCGCGTCGTCGCCCTCGACAACGTCACCGTGACCTTCCCCCAGGGCGAGTTCACCGCCATCATGGGCCCGTCCGGCTCCGGCAAGTCCACCCTCATGCACTGCATGGCCGGCCTGGACACCGTCTCCTCCGGCTCCTCCACCATCGGCGACACCGAGCTCGTCGGCCTCAAGGACAAGCAGCTCACCCAGCTGCGCCGCGACCACATCGGCTTCATCTTCCAGGCCTTCAACCTGCTCCCCACCCTGACCGCCCTGGAGAACATCACCCTCCCGATGGACATCGCCGGCCGCAAGGTCGACAAGGCCTGGCTCGACCGCGTCGTCGACACCGTCGGCCTCTCCGGCCGCCTCAGCCACCGCCCCTCCCAGCTCTCCGGCGGCCAGCAGCAGCGCGTCGCCTGCGCCCGCGCCCTGGCCGGCAAGCCCGACATCATCTTCGCCGACGAGCCCACCGGAAACCTCGACTCCCGCTCCGGCGCCGAGATCCTCTCCTTCCTGCGCAACTCGGTGCGCGAACTCGGCCAGACCGTCGTCATGGTCACCCACGACCCGGTCGCCGCCTCCTACGCCGACCGCGTCGTCTTCCTCGCCGACGGCCGCATCGTCGACGAACTCCACCACCCCACCGCCGACACCGTCCTGGACCGCATGCGCCGCTTCGACGCCAAGGGCCGCACCAGCTAGGGCGTGTCTGACAATTCGCGTCGGATCAGGGCGCACCCGGCGGGAATTGTCCGACACGCCCTTAACACCACGACCGATCCGGCCCGGCGGCCGCAGCCCGCTCACCGACCCTTCCCAGGACACCCCATGTATCGCACCGCACTGCGCAACGTGCTGGCCCACAAGGGCCGACTGCTGATGACGGCACTGGCCGTCATGCTCGGCACCGCCTTCGTGGCCGGAACCATGGTCTTCGCCGACACCTTCGGCAAGGCCATGCGGGACAGCAACTCCAAGAGCTACTCGGACGTCTCGGTCCAGGTGGTGGACCGCGCGGCCGGCTCCGCCGCCTCCGCCCGTCAGAAGAGCGAGGGCAGCTCGGCCGCCCTCACCGACGCCACCGTCCAGCAGCTGTCCGCCCTGCCGGGCACCGCCGGCGCCCGAGGCGTCGTCAGCGGCTTCACCGGCGTCGCCGACCGGAAGGGCAACCTGATCGGCCAGGTCTGGGCCGCCAAGGGCGCCAACTTCGCGCCGGGCCAGGACGGCAAGGACCCGCGCTACCCGATGGTCGAGGGCCAGGGCCCGAAGGCCGCCAAGGAGATCGCGCTCGACCGCAAGACCGCCGACAAGGGCGGCTACAAGGTCGGCGACACCGTCCGGGTCGCCGCCAACGGCCCGGTCGTCGAGGCCAGGCTCACCGGCGTCTTCACCACCGACGACCCGGTCGTCAACACCGGCGGCTCGCTCACCCTGTTCGACCGGGCCACCGCCCAGCAGACCCTGCTGGAGCCGGGCCGCTACAGCGGCATCGTGCTCACCGCCAAGCCCGGCACCAGCCAGGACGCGCTGCTCGCCCAGGCCCAGCCCGTGGTGCCCTCCGGCCACCAGTTCGACGTCGAGACCGGCGCCACGCTCAAGGCCGACGAGCAGGAGATGATCACCAAGGGCACCAGCAGCATGCGCACGATGCTCCTGGTCTTCGCCTTCATCTCGCTCTTCGTCGGCATCTTCATCATCGCCAACACCTTCACCATGCTGGTCGCCCAGCGCACCAAGGAGCTGGCCCTGATGCGGGCCATCGGTGCCAGCCGCAAGCAGGTCACCCGGTCCGTGCTGATCGAGGCCCTGCTGATCGGCACCGCCTCCGCCGTGGCCGGCCTGCTCGCCGGCATCGGGATCGGCGCCGGGATGCAGTCGCTGATCGGCGCGATGAACGAGAACATGCCGAGCGGCTCGCTGGTGATCAAGCCGCTCACCGTCGTGGTGACGGTCGTGGTCGGCGTCCTGGTGACGGTCATGTCGGCCCTGCTGCCCGCCGTGCGCGCCTCCCGGATCGCCCCGGTGGCCGCGATGAGCAGCGGCGACCAGCCGGTCTCCCAGAAGAGCCTGGTGGTCCGCAACACGATCGGATCGGTGCTCGCCGGCGGCGGCCTCGCCCTGATCGGCTTCGGCGCCTCCACTGGCAACGACAGCGGCCGGCTGCCGGTCGGCCTGGGCGCCTTCCTGGCCCTGATCGGCGTGTTCGTCCTGCTGCCGCTGCTCTCCCGTCCGGTGGTCGCGCTGGTCGGCCCGCTGCTGCGCGGTCTCGGCGGCACCCCGGGCAGGCTCGCCCAGCAGAACGCGGTGCGCAACCCGCGCCGCACCGCGGCCACCGCCGCCGCGCTGACCATCGGTCTGACCCTGGTCACCGGGCTCACCGTGATCGGCGCCTCGGTCAACGACACCATCGACCGGGCCGTCACCAGCTCGATGAAGGCCGACTTCATCGTCGGTGCCGCCAACGGCATGAGCCTGTCCGAGCAGGTGCCCGCCCAGATCGCCAAGGCCCCCGGGGTGGCCGCCTCCTCGGCGATGACGACCGCGTACTGGGACCTGAACGGCACCAGCAGGACGGTCAACGGCCTGGACGCGGCCGTCCTCGACCAGCTCGCCGACGTCGAGCTGACCAGCGGCTCCACCGCCGGCTTCGGCCAGGGCCAGCTGCTGCTCGACGAGGACGCCGCCAAGAAGCTGAACGTCACCACCGGCTCGGTGCTGACCGTGGCCTACCCGGACGAGTCCGCCGGCAAGGTCACCGTCGGTGGCGTGTACAAGACCGGCGGCATGCTCGGCCCGGTCATGCTGGCCAACAGCGAGATCGCCAAGCACGAGCCGAAGCCGTACGTCTCCGACGTCCTGGTCAAGGGCAAGGACGGCGCCACCGACGGCCTCAAGCAGGCGCTCAAGGACGCCACCGGCGCCAACCCGGTGATCGAGGTGAAGTCCAAGCAGGACGTCCGGGACGAGTTCAGCCAGACCATCACCTTCGCGCTGAACCTGATGTACGGCCTGCTGGGGATGGCGGTCCTGATCGCGATCCTGGGCGTGGTCAACACGCTGGCGATGTCGGTCTTCGAGCGCAAGCGCGAGATCGGGATGCTGCGGGCGATCGGCCTGGACCGCAGCGGCATCAAGCGGATGGTCCGTCTGGAGTCCGTGGTGATCTCGCTGTTCGGCGCCGGCATCGGCCTGCTGCTCGGCTGCTTCATCGCCTGGGCGATCAACGGCACCCTGAAGTCCAGCCTCTCCGGCCTGACCACGGTCCTGCCGTACGGCCAGCTGGCGATGTTCCTGGCGCTGGCCGGGGTGGTCGGCCTGGTGGCCGCGATCTGGCCGGCCCGCCGGGCGTCCAAGCTGGACATCCTGTCGAGCATCAAGACCGACTGACCGGTCCCGCAACGAGAGAGGTCCCCTGCCGGAGGGTTTCGGCAGGGGACCTTCTACTTCTGTACTCCGCCCGGTCGCACGGCCGGCTGAGCACCACGGAGGTCGTGGTCCGGCAACGCTGCCGGGCGGAGGGCCTCCGACTCATACCC
>NZ_JBIVVI010000921.1:0-3763 GCF_044757675.1 Kitasatospora sp. NPDC091257 | reverse complement strand
GGGGTCATCGGGCCGTCTCCGTCGGGTCGTTCGCCGGGGTGCCGGTCGCGTTCGCCGGGGTGCCGGTCGCTCCCTCCGGGCGGTCGGTCGCACCCTCCGGGCTGCCGAGCGCGCCGACCGAGTCCGCGTAGTAGTACCCGGCCCCGGAGACGTGCCGGACGATCTGCCGGAAGCTCCAGCCCGTCCCCGGCGAGTCGTCCAGCCGCTCGTCCGGCAGTGCGGTGATCCGCCGGGACCAGATCCCGGCCAGCCGGGTCAGCCGGCTGCGGGCCTCGTCCAGGTCGGCGGTGGTGAACGGGGCCAGGTCGGCCGGGGTGGTGACACCGGAGGCATGCCAGTGGTCGGGCTCGGTCGGCTCACCGACCACCCGGGCCTCCACCTCGGCGAGGTGGTCGACAAGATGGTCGGCGATACGGCGAACAGCCTTGTGCGGCGTGTAGGTTCGGCCGTCGGCGTTGAGGATCGGGCGACCGTCCCAGTCCGTCCAACCGGCCGCCAGGACAAGCACGCTCTCGACCATCTCCGGTACCAGGGAGGCGAGTTCGGCCTTCCCTCGATCCGGCGCGGGCGGCATGTCCGGCGCCCCGGTGTCCGCCGGATCGGAGGCGCCGTACAGGATGCCCTCGGCGATGACGAGGGCCTGCGAGCGGCCCGGGCAGCTCCGGGGCGGGGCGCCGAAGGTGAGCGCGACGCCCGCCGGCGCCCCGGACTGGGCCGCCGCGATGTCGAGCAGGACCCGCGTCCCGGCCGGTACCGCGACCCCGCCGACCTCGGTCGCCCGGGCGGCGAGCCGACGCATCGTCCGGACCGGCGGGTCCGCGCGCAGCACGCCGGCCAATCCGTCCTCGTGCCGGCGGGCGCCCTCGACCAGCGCGGCGGTGGCGTCGCAGGCCTGGACGAGCAGGCCGATCCGGTTCGCGGCCGTCTCCTCGTCCCGGTCCCCCGCCGCGTCGTCCCGGCCCCCCGCCGCGTCGTCCCGGCCCCCCATCGCGGGCAGCAGCCGGGCCACCGCCGCGTCCGCCGTCGGGTCGGCCACCGCCGGATCGTCCGACGCGTCGGCGAAGTACGCCCGGGACACCGTCGCGACATCCCGCGCCACGGCCTCCGGGTCGGCCAGGCCGAGCTCCGCCGCGAGCACCCGGACGACCCGCAGCCGGACGTCGGACTCGAAGCCGGCGGCCGCGGCCACCCGCAGCCTGTCCGGGTCCAGCCGCTCCAGGTCCGCCAGCACCAGCGCCCGGCGCCGGGCGTGCGGCTCGCCGGAACTGAACCGGGCGACGGCGGACCGCAGCCAGGCCACCGTGCCGGGGGCGGCGCCGGGCGCTCCGGGCACGGCCGGCCCGGCGGGCGGCGGGACCAGCGCCGGGTCGGCCAGCGCCGCCGTCACGTCGTCGTAGCGGGAGAAGGTCATCGTCGCGGGGCCGGAGACCACCGTGGTTTCGCTCATGCCGTCATCGTGGCCCCGGGTCGTTTCGGCCCCGGCCGAACCGTGCGGGGGCGACCCTGGTGGCATGTTCCCGGCTCCGCTCCCCCACGCGGCCCCGCCGCCGCGACCGCCCCGGCCCCCGTGCGCCGCTCCGCCCCGGTACGCGACTCGGCGCCCGCACGCTCCCCCGTGCCCCGACCATGGAGGCATGACGCTCGCCGCCTTCGCCGCCCTGCTCGCCGACCCCACCCGCGCCGCCATCTGCACGGCGCTGCTCGACGGTCGCGCCTGGACCGCCGGTGAGCTGGCCCGCCACGCGCGCGTGGCGCCGTCCACGGCCAGCGAGCACCTGTCCCGGCTGATCGCGGGCGGGCTGCTGGCCGAAGAACGACAGGGCCGGCACCGGTACGTCCGGCTGGCCACGCCCGCGGTGGCCACGCTGATCGAGGACCTCACCGCCTTCGCCGAGTCCGGCCCCGGCCCCGCGACCGCGCCGCGCAACCTGACCGAGGCCACCCGGCTGAGTGCCGAGGCCCGGGCCCGTACCTGCTACGACCACCTGGCCGGACGCCTCGGCGTGGCCGTGTCGGACGCGCTGTTCGCCCGCGGCCTGGTCACCGAGGAGGGCGGGCTGGCCGTCACCGGGCACGGCCGGGACTGGCTGGCCGCGCAGACGATCGAGCTGCCGCCGCGCGCGGGCCACCGGGGCGGACGCCCGGTCGTGCGCGGGTGCCTGGACTGGACGGAACGCCGCACCCACCTGGGCGGGGCGCTCGGCGCGGCACTCTGCCGGGCCGCCCTGGACCGCGCCTGGGTGGAACGGATCGGCTCCGGCCGGGCCCTTCGGGTCACCCCGGACGGCAACCGGGCGCTGCGCGAACTCCTCGGCGTGGAGCTGCCCTGACGGCCGTCCCCGGCGCCGCTCGACGTGCCGCTCGACGTGCCGGGCGAACCGCCGCTCAGCCCATCGACTTCGCCCCGTCCAGCGACTCCCGGATGATGTCCGCGTGCCCGGCGTGCTGCGCGGTCTCGGCGATCAGGTGCAGCAGCACCCGCCGGGCCGACCAGGCCGTGCCCGGCGGGAACCAGGGCGCGGGCGGCAGCTCGTGGGCGAGGTCGAGGGCGGGCAGGGTCCGGACCAGCTCGTCCGTCCCGCGCGCCGTCCGCTCGTACTCGGCGAGCAGCCCGGCCAGGGTGTCGCCTTCCGCCATCCGGAACTGGGCCGCCCAGGCGTCCGGGTCGGCGGCGCCCCCGTCCCCGCGCCGCATCGCCTCCGCGCCGCCGGTCATGAACCGCGCCCAGCGCGCCTCGACCGCCGCCACGTGCTTGATCAGGCCGCCGAGGCACAGCTCGCTGACCGTGGTGCGCTCGGCCGCCTGCGCGTCGGTGAGGTCCCGTACGGTGCGCCGCAGCAGTTCGCGGTGCTTGTCCAGCGTTTCGACGAGTTCCTCGCGCTCACCCATCGGCCACCCCTGCCGCTCGTCGTCCCGTCGGACGCATCAGACGTCCACCGTCTCCGGCTGCTCCCCTACCCGCCGACCGACGTCGATCAACCCGAAGGCCGCCCCCTGCGGGTCGCCGACCGCCGCGAACCGGCCGAACGGGCTGTCCATCGGCCCGAAGTACACCTTGCCGCCGCGGGCCGTCAGCCGGCCGATCGCGGCGTCGGTGTCGTCCACCGCGAAGTAGACGCTGATGTACGAGGGTGCCTCGGGCGGCAGGAACTCCCCCTCCGCGCCCATCCGGCCCAGCACCGGCCGGTCGTCGACCTGGAACATCCGGTAGTCGAAGTCCCCACCCGCCATCTTCTTCACGCCGAACGGGAAGACCTCCGGGAAGAAGGCGTCCGCCTTCGCGGGCTCGCGGGTCACCAGCTCGGCCCAGGTGTAGGCGCCGGGCTCGCCCTGCTTCTCGAAGCCCTCGTGCCGGCCGGCCTGCCAGACGCCGAACACCACTCCGGCCGGGTCCTTGGCGATCACCATCGTGCCGAGGTCGCCGACCTGCATCGGCCCCATGACCACCTCGCCGCCGTTGGCGCGGATCCGCGTCGCGGTGGCACCGGCGTCCGGCGAGGCCAGGTAGAGGCACCAGGCGGACTGGGCCTCCGCGCCCGGCATCGGCGGCACGATCGCGGCGACGGCCCTGCCGTCCGAGTAGGCCTGGGTGTAGTTCCCGAACTCCGACGAGCTCTCGCCGAAGGTCCAGCCCAACACGTCGCCGTAGAAGGCCTTCGCGCCCTCCAGGTCGGTGAACATCGCGTCGGCCCAACAGGGTGTGCCCTCAGGTAGCGCAGCCATCTCTCTGCCCTCGTGTGTGGCGAAAGTGCGCGCGCCGGGG
>NZ_JBIVVI010000920.1:0-3763 GCF_044757675.1 Kitasatospora sp. NPDC091257 | reverse complement strand
GGTCCACTGCCGTACGGGGGCTCAGCGCCGTACGGGGCTCAGTGCCGTACGGGGCTCAGTGCCGTACGGGGCTCAGTGCCGGGCCGGGCTCACTCCTCGCCGGCCAGCGTCATCCCGGCCAGCTTCACCGAGGCGAACACCGTCGCCGCGACGGTGACCACCAGCAGCAGCGGCACCGCCGCCGCGAGCGAGACGTCGGAGCTGATCGCGTTCTGCCCGGCGACCGCCTCGGCCACCGAGCGGCCCCACTGCTGGATGCTCAGCGTGCGGGCGCCCTCGACGAAGTTGCCGACCGTCGACTCCCAGATCAGGGCGTACGCGAGCCCGGCCACCACCGCGTGCCGGGTGACCACGCCGAGCAGCAGGAACAGCGCGCTGTACGCGGCGCCGGCGACCAGCACCGCCACGGTGTAGCCGAGCGCCACGCCGTCCTGGGTGCCGACCAGCAGCAGCCCGGCCAGCAGCGTCGGGACGACCGAGAACAGCCAGGTGACGCCGATCGCGACGACCAGCTTGGTGGTGACGATCCGCCACCGGGGCAGCGGCTTGGCGAGCAGGTAGACGATCGAGCCGTCGTCGATCTCGTTGGCGATCACCCCGGTGCCGACGACCAGCCCGAGGATCGGGATCAGGGTGCCGAGGCCGAGGGCCCCGAGGATGTTGCCGGCCGTCTCGTGGGGGTCGGCGCTGGACACACTGGCGATGGCCGCGACGATCAGCAGCAGGGCGGGGACCACCAGCAGCAGCAGGCCACGACGGCGGCCCAGCAGCCCGCGCAGGGTCAGCCTGGCGACGGTGGGGTTCATGGTCGGTCCGCCCCTTCCTGGGCAACGACGGTTCTGGCGGCGGCGCTCACGTGCCCGCTCATGCGGAGACCAGGTAGGAGAAGACGCTCTCCAGCGATTCGTCCGCCGGGGAGACGGTGTACAGCCGGATGCCGGCCTCCCGGGCGACCCTGGGCAGCAGGGTGGTGAAGCCCTGGAAGTGCACCGCTTCGATCCGCAGCGCCCGCTCCCGCTCGTCCACCTCGATGCCGGTGGTCGAGCCGTCGGCGATCAGCGCGGCGGCGAGCCGGCGGTCATCGCTGGAGCGGACCAGGTAGCGGTGCGGGCGGTCGGTCATCAGTCGGCGGATCTTGCGGAAGTCGCCCGAGGCGGCGTGCCGTCCGGCGACCACCACCTCGATGTGCCGGGCCAGCTGCTCGACCTCCTCCAGGATGTGGGAGGAGAACAGCACGGTCCGGCCGTCCGCGCCGAAGCGGCGCAGCAGGTCCATCAGCTGGAGCCGCTGGCGCGGGTCCATGCCGTTGAAGGGCTCGTCGAGCAGCAGGACGG
Organism: Kitasatospora sp. NPDC091257; assembly: GCF_044757675.1. NCBI lineage: Bacteria > Bacillati > Actinomycetota > Actinomycetes > Kitasatosporales > Streptomycetaceae > Kitasatospora > Kitasatospora sp. NPDC091257. Next base: position 2,429 of record NZ_JBIVVI010000920.1, on the reverse strand, counting down.
ACGGGTCGTGGACCAGTGCGGAGGCCATCTTGACCCGCTGCTTCATGCCCTTGGAGTAGGTGCCGGTGCGGCGGTCCTTGGCGTAGGCCATCTCCACCAGGTCCAGCGCCCGGCCGGCGGCGGCGCCCGGCTGGGGCAGGCCGTGCAGTTCGGCGTTGGCGAGGACGAACTCCCAGCCGGTCAGGTAGTCGTACATCGACTCCCGCTCGGGCACCAGGCCGATCTGCCGGTACACCTGCTGGTTGCGCCAGATCGGCGCGCCGTCCAGGGTGACGGAGCCGCTGGAGGGGGCCAGGAAGCCGCTCATCATGTGGATGAGGGTGGACTTGCCCGCCCCGTTGGGGCCGAGCAGGCCGGTGATGCCGGGGCCGATGGACATGGTGATGTCGTTGACCGCGACCACGTTCCCGAACCAGCGGGAGACCTTGTCGATGCTGATGGTGGCCATGCCGCCCTCTCAGACACTGCAGTTGAATTAGACACGGCGGTAGCGGCGCAGCAGCAGCCGGTACGAGCCGACCACCATGGCCACCGCGACGAGCGCGAACACGGCGAGGCCCAGGCCGCCCGGCGCGTGCCGGCGGTCGAATCCCTCACCGAGGCCGAACAGTTCGTTGACCAGGGACTCCACCAGGTCGGTGGGCGAGATCAGCGACATCCACTGCGCGGTGTCGGAGCCGGTCGTGCTGGGGTTGCTGATCCCGACCGCGGCGGCGCCCAGGGCGGCGCTGACCGCCAGGTAGCCCATGATGGCGGCCACCCCGAAGCCGCGGCGCGGGGTGGCGGCCGCGATCACCAGGGCGACCGAGGTCGGCACCAGCGCGTACAGGACGGCCGCGACCAGGCCGTACAGGAAGTGCCCGGTGTTGTGCCCGAAGTCCATCCCGCCGAGCAGCGCGCCGATGTACAGCACCAGCAACGGGGCCGCCATCAGCAGCAGTTGGGCGCAGACCATGGCGCCGAACTTGGCCCGGACGTAGTCGGTGCGGGTGATCGGGCGGGAGAAGTAGAGCGGGACGGTCTGGTAGCGCAGGTCCCGGGAGAGCAGTACCGGCGCCTGGGAGGCGAGGAAGACCGAGACCACCAGGCTGAGCATGGAGAGGTAGCCGGCGTACTCGACCGGCAGTTCCTCGCGCTTCATCACGACCGAGAGCGCCACCATGATCAGCGCGGGTACGGTCACCACGCCCAGCACCAGCATCGGCAGCACCTTGGACTTGCCGGAGCGGCCGAGGCCGTACGCGGCGCGCAGGCTCTGGGTGAAGAGCGCGCGGGTCGCGTAGGAACGGCCGAGCCGGGGGCCGGTGTAGCCGCGGTAGCCGATGTCGTGGATGACGCCGGTGTCGGCGGACCTGGTCTCAGGAGGCAGCGCCATCGTTCGTCCCTCCCTTGCTCTGCTCGGTGTCCTGGGAGTCGGTGAAGAGTTCGGCGACCCGGTGCCGGCGCTGTTCCAACCGGACCAGGCCGAGGCCCAGTTCGGCGACGGCGTCGCGGATGGTGTCGTACGTCGACTCGTCGGCCAGCCGGACCAGCAGCTGGTGCGAACCCTCGGACTGGACGGACAGGCCGACCGCGGCGAGCCGCTCGCGGACCGCCGGGCCCGGCTCCAGGCCGTGGTCCTCCGAGTGGTCGCCGACCTCGACCGCGAGGACGGCCGTCGCCTCGGTGAAGGAGGCGGTGGAGGAGGAGCGCAGCAGCTTGCCGCCGTCGATCACGACCAGGTGGTCGCAGGTCCGCTCCAGCTCGCCGAGCAGGTGGGTGGTGACCAGCACCGAGATGCCGAAGTCGGTGTGCACCCGGCGGATCAGCCCCAGCATCTCGTCCCGGCCGGCCGGGTCGAGGCCGTTGGTCGGCTCGTCCAGCAGCACCAGCTTCGGGTCGTGCACCAGCGCCTGGGCGAGCTTGACCCGCTGCTTCATGCCGGTCGAGTAGCCGCCCATCGGGCGGTACCGCTCCTCGTAGAGGCCGACGTGCCGCAGGGTGTCCGCGGTGCGCTCACGGGCGGCGGTGGCGGGCAGGCCCGCCATCCGGGCCATGTGCACCACGAACTCGGTCGCGGAGACGTCCGGTGGCAGGCAGTCGTGCTCGGGCATGTAGCCGACCTGCGCGCGGATCTCGGACCCCTGGGTGGCGACGTCCAGGCCGAGGACCTCGCCCCGGCCGGAGGTCGCCGGGGCGAGCCCGAGAAGGATCTTGATGAGAGTGGACTTGCCCGCGCCGTTGGCCCCGACCAGGCCGACCACACCCGGCCGCACCTCGACGGTGAGCTGGTCGAGCGCGGTGACCCGGGGAAACCTCTTGGTGAGGCCGTCCGTCTTGATGACAGCTGTGGACACGCCGACCACCGTAACGGTCTTGTGCGGTACGGGCCATGAGCTCGAATGACGAGCCCGTCTGCTGCTGCGGTATGACGTCGGCCCCCCGCTCCC
>NZ_JBIVVI010000919.1:0-3767 GCF_044757675.1 Kitasatospora sp. NPDC091257 | reverse complement strand
GCGGTCGCGGCCGGGGACCGGAGCCTCCGGGGGTTCCCGGGCGTGCCGGTGGACGGGACGTGCGGCCCGTCGGGGGACGGGCCGGACCGGCGGCAGGGACGGGGTGCCGCGAGCGGGCGGGATCGGACGACGTCAGGTGGTTGGGTGATGGACGCGAGCAGCGCGGCGCGGGACCGGTCCGGGCCGGTGGTGCGGCCCCCCGGGGGCCCGTACGGCCCGGCGGCGGGCGCGGGGGACGAACCCGATCTGGAGCGACTGGGCCTGGAGCAGCTGCGGGTGCTGCGCCGGGAGACCCTGGAGCAGGAGGCCGACCTGTCGTACCTGCGGCGGCTGCTGCACGGGCGGATGGACATCCTGCGCGCCGAGCTCGACCGGCGGCCCGGCGCGGGCCCGGTCCGTACCGCCGGCCCGTCCGGCCCCGAGCCGGCCCCCGGCGACCTGCTGGACCGGCTGCCGGCCATCCTGACCGACGCGCCCTCCACCGTGCGGCGCTCGGCCCGGCACGTCACCCTCGGCCCGCCGCGCACCCGGGAGTCCGGGCTGGAGGCGGACGCCCTGATGGGCGACGTCCAGCTCGCCGACCTGGCCGCGCACCCGGCCGAGGAACTGCTGGCCGCGCTGGAGCGGCTGCGGGCGCACGAGCGGGAGGTGTCCGGACGGCGCCAGCGGCTGCTGCGCACGGCCGACGGTTGCAATGCCGAGATCACCCGCAGGTACCGTGATGGGGAAGCACGGGTCGACGACCTGCTCGCAGGGGGGCCGCTCTGACCGGGTGAGTCGCCGCGGGCGGTGGGCCCGGCTCCCGCCCGGCCCACCCTCGCCCCGGAAGGCTCACCCGCCATGTCCCTGCCCGCCACCACGCCCGTTCTCGCCGAGGTCGTGCGCTCCGGTTTCGTCGAGGGCCGCCACCGCGGCTCCCTGGTGCTGCTCGCGGCCGACGGCTCGGTCGAGTTCGCGCTCGGCGACCCGGACGCCCCGGTCTTCCCGCGGTCGACCGCCAAGCCGTTCCAGGCGGTGGCCACGCTGCGGGCCGGGCTGGCGATCGAGGGCGAGCTGCTGGCGCTGGCGGCCTCCAGCCACTCCGCAGAATCGTTTCACCTCGATGGTGTGCGGAGCATCCTCGGCTCCGCCGGGCTCGACGAGTCGGCCCTGCGTACCCCGGCCGACCTGCCGCTGGACGAGACCGAGGCGGAGCTGCTGCTCGCCGCCGGCGGCGGACGCGCCCCGATCCTGATGGACTGCTCCGGCAAGCACGCCGGCTGGCTGGCCGCCTGCACGGCCAACGGCTGGGACACCGCGAGCTACCTCGACCCGGCCCACCCGATCCAGCGGCTGGCCCGTGAGGCCCTGGAGGAGGCCACCGGCGAGACCGCCGCGCACGCCGGGGTGGACGGCTGCGGCGCGCCGCTGCTGGCCGTGTCGCTGACCGGGCTGGCCCGTGGCTACCGCGGCCTGGTGCTGGCCGCCGAGGGCACCGAGCCGCGTCGCGTCGCCGACGCGATGCGCGCCCACCCCGAGTACGTGGCCGGCACCCGCCGGGCCGACACCCGGCTGATGCGGGCGGTGCCGGGAGCGCTGTCCAAGATGGGCGCCGAGGCCGTCCAGGTGGTCGCGCTGCCGGACGGGCGGGCGCTGGCCTTCAAGATCGAGGACGGCGGCGAGCGGGCCCGCGGCCCGGTGCTGGCGGCGGCGCTGCGCCGGCTCGGGGTGACGGGGGCGGACGGGACCGTCGAGCGGATCGGCGCCGCCCCGCTGCTCGGCGGCGGCGTGCCGGTCGGCGAGGTGCGGGCGGCGTTCTAGGACGTTTCCGGGCGGTCGGTGGTCGGCGGTCGGTGGTCGGTGGTCGGTGGCCGCTCGTCCGGGTGCGGGCGGACCCGGGCCGGTGCACGGTGGACCGGGGGCCGTCGCACAGCTGAGGAGTCCGCCATGACCGACCATGTGTACCGGGTGACCGAGATCGTCGGGTCCTCGACCGAGAGCGTCGACGCCGCGATCCGCAACGGGGTGGAGCGCGCCTCCCGGACGCTGCGCAACCTCGACTGGTTCGAGGTCTCGCAGGTCCGGGGCCACCTGGAGGAGGGCCGGATCAAGCACTACCAGGTGTGCATCAAGGTCGGCTTCCGGCTGGAGGACTGACCGGGCCCGGAAGCCCGACCAGGCCCGGCCCGGTAGGACCGGCCCGGTTCAGCCGCGTTCCGGCAGCACCGGCGGCACCCCGGTGCGCGGGTGCGCCAGCACCTCCACGGGGTGCCCGTACACCTCGCTGCCCTGCGAAGGTGGTGGGCTCGGTGGCGGCCATCGCCTCGGCCACGGCCGCCGCGTCCTCGGCTGCCGCCGCAGTGCCCGCCCACGGCGCGCGGCCCGTCCGGACCACCTCGTCGGCCTCCAGGGTTCGGGGTCGGCCGTTCGGGTCTGCCGTTCGGGTCGGCCGTTCGGAGTCGGACCGAATATTTTGGTTAGCCTAACCTAACTTCACATCATGCCGACAGGGTGTCGGCAAACCGTCCCGTCCCCGGGAACGACAGAGGCCGGGGCCCGCGGAAGAAATCCGCGAACCCCGGCCCCGGGCTGTCCCGACCTGCCTCGAACCGCTCTCGATCGAATGAGATCGGAACGACGGCTCAGTGGCCGCCCTGCTCCGCCAGACGCTTGATCGAAGCGGTGACCTCGGCCTCGGCCTCGGCGCGGCCGACCCAGTCGGCGCCCTCGACGGACTTGCCGGGCTCCAGGTCCTTGTAGACCTCGAAGAAGTGCTGGATCTCCAGGCGGTCGAACTCCGACACGTGGTGGATGTCGCGCAGGTGCTCCCAGCGCGGGTCGGTCGCCGGGACGCAGAGCAGCTTGTCGTCGCCGCCGGCCTCGTCGGTCATGTGGAACATGCCGATGGCGCGGCACTTGATCAGGCAGCCCGGGAAGGTCGGCTCGTCCAGGATGACCAGGGCGTCCAGCGGGTCGCCGTCCTCGCCGAGCGTGCCCTCGACGTAGCCGTAGTCGGCCGGGTAGCGGGTCGAGGTGAAGAGCATCCGGTCGAGCCGCAGACGGCCGGTCTCGTGGTCGACCTCGTACTTGTTACGAGAGCCCTTCGGGATTTCGATAAGGACGTCGAACTCCAACGGTTCCTCCAAGGTAGGGACTGACAGAATCCAAGTGTCTCCTACGGGAGCGAGTGCTCGGGAAAGGGGCCGGTCGGTGGGAGCAGGGGGAGGGGCGGCGCGCCGTCGCGGGGGGACGGCCGCGGGGCTGGTCGGAGCGGCGCTGCTGGTCGTCGGTACGGTCCTGACCTCGGGTGGTGCGTACGCGCAGCCGTCCCCGCCGCCGGGTGGGCACAGTGCCGGGCATGGCGAGGACGAGGACCACGACGGGAAGGGCGGCCGCGACGGGAGGAAGGGCGACCACGGGAAGGGCGGCGCCGGACCCCGGTCGAACGACGGTCCGGGTGCCGAGCCCACCCGTCGGGCCGCGCCGCCCGTCGCCTCCGGGCCCGCCGCCCCCACCGCCGCCGGCGGCAGCGACGCGCCCGGCGCACGCCCGGCGCCCGCGCCGAGCGCCGTCCTGGCCGCCGTGGACGGCGCCACGGGCGCCGCCGTCCCCACCGCGCAGGGCCTCCAGCAGGCGCTCGCCGCGGCCCTCGCCGACAAGAGCCTCGGCGAGGTCACCTTCGCCGTCGCGGACGCCGGCACCGGCCAACTCCTGTACGGCTCCGGGGAGAACACCCCGGCCACCCCCGCCTCCACCACCAAGCTGGCCACCGCGATCGCGGCCCTGTC
>NZ_JBIVVI010000918.1:0-3771 GCF_044757675.1 Kitasatospora sp. NPDC091257 | reverse complement strand
CGCGATCGACGTCCTCGCCCGGGTCGGCGCCCAGACCGGCCGCGTCCTGCCCACCGAGCTGTACTTCGCCGCCTCCTCCGTCCGCGACGTCGTCGCCGTCGACCACCTGGCCCGCTTCCTCGCCGCCGTGCCCGAGCACGACCGCGACCCGCTCGCGGCCCACACCGTCCTCGACCCCACCACCCCCTGCCTCCCCGAGCTGATCACCCTCCTCGCCCGCCACCTCGGCGTCCGCCCGCCCCGCGCCCTGATCCCCGTCCCCCTGGTCCGCCGCCTCCCCCGCGTCCTCACCGGCGCCGACCCGGAGACCCTCACCTTCCTCTCCGAGGACCGCTACGACACCGGCTCCGCCGATCGCCTCGCCGCCGACGCCGGCCTCACCCACCCGCCCCTCGCCCCGGCCCTGACCCGCTGGGCCACCCGCCTGGCCGAGGAGGGATTCGGCGCACCGTGACGCCGGCGTGGGAAGTCGGCCCGGCCGACTTCCCACGCGCCACGCGCCACGCGCCACGCGCCGGACGTGTGACGTGCGGCAGTCGCCGTTGCCGGTCATCACCCGCTGGACGGCGGTTCCGGCCCGGGCCGAGCAGCCGTTCGCCCGGTGCCGGAACGCGGTGGCGGTCTCCTCGCGTTCGTCCGCCAGGGTCTCGCCGCGGGCGATCCGGTAGTGGATCAGGACCGTTGAGCGGCGGCCGGGTTCAGGCCGAGCAGGTAGGCGATGCGGGCCGGTCCGATCCGGGCCTCCGCCGTACACCGCCCGCCCGAAATCCGCTTGCCGTGGTGCGGAGCATCGGTGGCGTGGCCATCACCAGAGCGCGGGCCGTCGAGCTCGTCGCATCACTGCCGACCGAACTGCCGCCGGGGCAGCACGAGTTGGTGGTCCACGCGGTCGTGGAGCACAGCCTCGGGTGGATCATCTCCTGCGAATCGCCCGAGTTCGTCCGCACCGGCGACTGGCAGCACGCGCTCATCGGCGGCGGGCCCTACCTGGTGGACCTGCACGACTGGGCGGCGCTCTACCTCCGGCAGGTCAAGGGCATCCGGCCGCCCGACCCCCTGGCGGCGGAGGTGCGCACGCTCGCGCGGGCGGACGGCGCGGTCGTCGCGATGGCGCACCTGCGCCGCCGGGCGTCGCGGCTGAGCCTCCGGCAGGCGAAGGCGTACCTGCCGGCCGTACGGGAGGGGGCCGAGCCGCCCGAGTCGTTGGCGGACCTCACCGAGGAGAAGGTCGTCTGCCCTCCGTTGCCCATCGACACCGTACGGCCGGGACACGTCTGACCGGCTACGCCTCCCGCTCGAAGAGCAGCAGCGTCCAGTGGACCTCGCCCCGGCCGTGCAGGTCCGCGCGGGTGGCGCGGTGGAGGAGGCGCAGCCCGCAGTCGGCGGCGAGGGTGACGGTGGTCTCGTCCGGGAGGTCGAACATGTGGCGGCCCGGCGGGACGGGGCCGTGGCGGACGGTGAGGGCGAGCCGGCCCGCGGGGGCGAGGAGGCGGGTGAGGGCGGCCATCGCGGGTGGGCGCTCGGCGGGGGCGAGGTGCATCCAGACGGCGGTGAGCAGGACGAGGTCGTAGCACGCGCCCTCGGCGACGAGCGCGGGCAGTTCGGGCAGCGCGTCGGCGACCCAGCGCACGTCCGAGCCGGCGTGCAACCGCTCTCCGACGGCCCGGAGTTCAGGGGTCGGCTCGGCCGCGACCACCCGGTGGCCGAGGGCGGCGAGGGCGGCGGCGTCGCGGCCGGTGCCGGCGCCGACGTCCAGGACGGACGCGGGCGGGGCCGGGTACAGGTGGTGCAGCTCGCGGTGCACCTCGGTGAAGCTCACGCTCTCGTACTGGACGGCGAGTTGCTCGGCCGCCGCGCCGTACCCGGCGGTCCCCGCGGGCGTGTTCACTCCGCCTCCCGGACGGCCACCGCGTCCCCGGCCGCGGCCGCGCGGGCGAAGAAGTCCCGCAGCTCGCGCAGGTCGTGGACGACGAGCGTCGCCCAGACCTCGGACCACGGCGTCGGGTAGCCGAGGTGCACGGCCGTACGGGCGAGCACGCTGTTCTGCTGGCGGACGAGTTCGCCGAGCGCCGAGTCGCGCAGGAACGCGGAGGCCGCCGCGACCTGTTCGGGGCGCAGCACGGGCACGGCACCGTCCGGCAGTGCGCCGTCCGGCTGGCGCCGTCCGCCGCCGTAGACGGGCAGTCGGGCGGCCGGGTCGGGATGCAGGCCGTTCTCGGTGAGCGCGAGTTCCATCAGGACGGCGGTGCGCCGCACGCCGAGGGCGAGGCCGGCGGCGGCCAGCCGGTCGTACCGGACGTCGCGGTCGCGGGGCACGAGTTCGCCGAGTTGCTCCGGCGAGCAGGTGCCCACGGCCCGGCCCGGCAGGCGATGCCAGAAGTGATCCACTCTCACCCGCTCAGCGTAACGAAGGAACGGGGCCGTCACTCCTGCACCGAGCGGTTCGGGTCGCACCGCACCGCGCCACATCCGTTCAGGCCGGGACATACCGTACCGCTCCGGGTAGCCCGGACCGCCCGGAAGTCGCCCGGAACCCGCCCGGCTCGCCCGGACCGTGCGTTCGGGCGGTGCGTTCGGGCGGTGCGTTCAGGCTTCGCCCGGGTGCCAGGCGGGCCACTCCCAGGGACGGTCGGCCCAGTGGACCCGTTGCGGGTCGTGCGGGTCGAGGTCCGGGAAGAGCTGGTGGACGCGCGGCTCGAACTCCTCCTGCGCGAGCGGTTCCCAGCCGTGGCCCTCGAAGTGGATGAGGCGGTAGCGGCTGTCGGTCCGGAACTCGGCCACTTCGACCAGGGGTTTGGACGTGCTGTTGGTCTCCATGTCCCCCAGCATGTGGCGCGGTGGCAATCAACGCCCGTCCAGACCCCTCTTCCGGGTCATGTCCCGGCGTCGGCGCGCTCGTTGAGCACGGAAAGGTTCTGAGGGGGGCCGCTGGAAGGACGAGCACATGACTGGGCAGCCCACCGGAGGGCAGTGGCAGTGGCCGCAGAACGCTTGGCAGCCGCCGCCGGTCCCGACGAATCCGCTACCGCCGTGGTCCACCGCCACGCCGCCGCCGAGGCGTCTGTCACGCAGGGCCTGGACGGCCGCGATGGTCGGGACGGGCGCCGTGCTGGCCTCCGTCCTGGTGATGTGCGGGCCGGGGGCGGGTGACGAGCTGAGCGTGGCGGCGCTGCCGGAGGCCTCGCCCTCCGCCTCGGACCCGGCGGCGCAGTTGCTGCCGGTCTCCCCGTCACCGGCCACGCCGGCACCGTCCCCGCTGCCGCCGCCCACCCCGAGCGCGGTGATCGCGGTGGGCGGGCCGGGTACGACGGCGGCCGGGCCCGGGGCCGGTGCGACGACCGACGCCGCGCACGCCTCGGCGAGCGCGCGCCCCAAGCCGGGGCACAGCCCGCACGCCCCGGCTCCGGCCCGCGGCCCGTCGGCCGCGCCCACCTCGGCGGGTGCCGGGGCGGGCGGGGGCCGGAGCAGCATCTGCGACCAGGCCGAGCGGGCGGGCCACTGGCCGGCCGGGTCGGAGTCGGCCCGGCTCTGCCACAGCATCTACGGCTGAATCCACGGCTGAGCCGAGGGCGGCCCCGGAGTCATGGACGCGGCCGAACCGGTCGGGCCGGTCGGCACAACCGAACCGGTCGGAGCAAACCGAACCGGTCGGGCCGGCCTACCCGGTGGGGCCGGTCGGCGCGGTCGATCCGGTCGGCGCGGCAGAACCGGCCGGTGCGCCCGGGGCTCCCGCCGTCCCAGCAGTCCCTTGTCCAGCCGGGGTGCCAGTAC
>NZ_JBIVVI010000917.1:0-3780 GCF_044757675.1 Kitasatospora sp. NPDC091257 | reverse complement strand
GGATGTGCACCCCGCCCGCCTTGAGCACCCCGAGAAGCGACCAGATGAGCTCCGCACCCCGCCCCACACAGACACCGACGGGAGTGCCGGCGCTGACGCCGAGCCCCGTCAGCCGATGCGCCAGGCCGTTGGCGAGGGCGTCCAGCTGCCGGTAGGTGAGGCTCTCGGCGTCGCAGCGCACGGCGACGGCGTCGGGGGTACGCGCGACCTGGGCCTCCACCAGCTGATGCAGCAGCAGGGAATCGTCGAAGAAACGCGCTGTGTCGTTGAACGGGCCGACGGCGGCGCGCCGCTCCTCGGCGGTGATCAGGCCCAGCTCCTGGACGTACTGATCCGGGCGAATCGCGCCGTTGGTCAGCAGCACCGACAACTGCCCGGCAAAGCGGCCGAGTTCGGCCGCGCTGAACGTTCCCGGTGCACACTCCAGCGCGCAGTGGATCCCCTGCGCGCCCCAGGAGCAGCTGAGCCGGAGCTCGTGCGCGCTGCCTGCGGCCACCAGCGGATGGGGGACGACGGCCCGGTAGGAGGCCGAGGAAGCCCCAGCGGCACGCGTCGCCCGGGCGGCCTGCTCGATGAGCTGCCGGAACGTGGTCTCCTCGTCCGTGCGGCAGCGCAGCGGTCCGGACGACGTGTCGACCTGCACCTCCTCGTGGCCGCTCCACCGCAGCAGCAGGGCCCAGAAGCCCGCCAGCGGCACCGCGGCCGGGGCGTGGCCGGCGTGCTCCGCCAGCACTGCAGGCCGCGGGCCGTGGCGGGGGGCAGGGGGACGGCCACCGACACATCGAGCGTGCCGGTGGCCGGCGGCGCCGCGGCGGCGCCTGTGTACGTCATGGGGTTACTGCTCATCGGGGAGTCCTCCAAGCGGTCCGGCCGGTCAACCATGCGCCGTCCCCAGCGGGGTGGTGATTTCCCTCGGCCGACGCGACCACCGGACAGCCGGCCGAGGACGAGGGCGACCTGGGCATCACGGGCCCGTGGCACACACCTGCGCTGTCCCGGTGCTGCCGGGAGCGGGACCGGTGGGGACAGCGGACGTCACGGGCGGGCCTCCTCGCAGGTGAAGGACGTGCTCGGGCCCATGGTCGACGCACGCATATCTTCGGCGTATCGGCGGCCAATCCCCTGGCTATCTCAGCCCGTGGAGGGCCTCGCGACCAACGCGTCGCCCAGCCCGGTGCGCCGGTAGACCACGGCGCGGCCCGTCCGGGTGCCCTCGACCAGACCGGACCTGCGCAGGACGGCCAGATGGCCGCCGACCGCGCCGAGGCTCATGCGCAGGGCGCGGGTGAGCTGCGTGGTGGTGACCGGTCCGTCCAGGGTGGCGAGGATCAGAGCCCTGGACCGGCCGATCAGCGGGACCAGGTGATCCGCGGCCGGACGGCACGGGGCGGCGGCCGGCCACAGGGCGGCGGCGCCACCGGCCGGGTAGACCACGGCGTTGCGCCACGGTTCGTCCAGGCAGACCCACAGGGCGTCGAACAGGTTGGGCAGGTACAGGACGCCGCCCCGGCGCAGGACCCGTTCCTCGTCCGGCATGCCGGAGACCTCGATGACGGCACCGCGGGCATGGGTGCGCCACCGGACCGTGGGGGCCAGGTCGCCGAGCACGCCGTTCCAGCCCTCGGCGATCAGCCGGTCGGCGCGGTGGGCGAGATCACGCTGCAAGATGGCGCGCATCCGGTCCCAGTCCGGGGCCACGAACTCCTCCCAGGCCAGGCCCAGGACACGCGTGAAGCGGCCCACGGGATCGGGCGAGTCGAAGATGCGGGCCACCCCGTCGGGCAGCTCGCGCCCTTCGAGGACCCGCATCACCTCCTGATGGGCCCGCGCCGCCGGCGTCTCCCGGACCGCGGCCAGGTCCTGAATGAACGTCGAAGAGCTGTCCCGGGGAGGCGGTGCGATGAAGTCCGGGTTGTAGCCGCGGACACGCAGGACGGACACCAAGGTCCCCAGGTCCGGCTCGGCATCGCACATCGCCCGCAGACGCCCCCGATTGCGCTCCACCCACGGCCGCGCCGTCCACGAGGAGATCCGGCCGGACAGGACCAGCAGGGCCGCCACGACCTGGGTGATCGGGGATATCGCGAAACGACTGGCCCCGAGGTCTCCGGCCCCCATCTCGATGCGCAGCGTCACGACATGACCTTTCGCCTGTGGACGAAACCCTAGTGGGCGCCGTCCGCGCGTGGCCATCCTGCTGTCTCCCGGCCGGCGGAGAACCGCCGCCGAACCGTCCCCCCGCCCCAGGAGAAACACCATGCTCGTCAGCGACGACACTCGGCCCCCGGGATACCGGGAGGTGTTCCGGGAACGGGACTTCCGCGTGCTGTGGGTGGCCCACGCGCTGCTCAACCTGGGCGAGGTCATGAAGGCCCTCGCCCTGTCCGCGCTCGTCTACAGCCGCAGCGGCTCCCCCCTGCTGTCCGGCATCGCCTACGTGGCGGGACTGCTGCCGCAGGTGTTCGGCAGCGCCGCCCTGCTCTCCCTGGCAGACCGGCTCCCGCCCCGGCTGACCATGGCCGCCTGGGACGCGGCCCGAGCAGCCGGAGCGGCCGTGCTGGCCCTCGACGTGCTGCCGGTGCCCGGAGTCCTGGCCCTGAGCATGCTGTACGGCCTGTTCGACCCCGTGCCCGCCGCCATGAAGACAGCCCTGCTCCCAGAACTCATGGGCGAGCGCCGGTTCGTGCTGGCCCAGTCCCTGATGAACGTCACGGTCGGCGCCGCGCAGATCTGCGGCTTCGCCGTGGGCGGCGCCCTGCTCGCACTGCTCGGGCCGGTCGGCACACTCTGGGTGGTCTGCGGCGGCGCCCTGCTGTCCGCCGCGGTGCTCCGCCTGGGCCTGCGGATCCGCCCGCCGCGAGGGGCGGACGGATCCGCCGTCACCCCGGCACGGGCCCTCTCCACGACCTGGGCGGTCAACCGGGCGCTGTGGGCGGACGTCCGGGTGCGCCGCCTGCTGCTGGCGCTGTGCCTGCCCGCGTGCTGGATCGTCGGCGCGGAAGCGACCATGATCTCGTACGCGGACGAGATCGGCAGCCCCCGGGCCGTCGGCGCGCTGCTCACCGCCGCGGCGCTGGGCATGCTGATCGGCGACACCCTCGTCGGCCGTTTCGCCACCCGACGCCGGCGCAGCCGCTGGGCACTGCCGCTGTCCGTGCTGCTGGGCGCCCCGTACCTGCTCTTCGCCGCCCAGCCGGGCATCGCCGCGGCCGCCGGGCTGGCGGCGCTGGCCAGTATCGGCTTCGGCTACAGCCTGTGCCTCCAGGAATCGTTCGTCGACGTCGTCCCTGTCGAGTCACGCGGTCAGGCTTTCGGGCTGGCGGCCTCCGGCCTGATGTCCTGCCAGGGCATCGCCGCCGGCCTGACCGGCGCCGTCGCCGAGCTGGCCCGGCCGTCGGCGGGCATCGCCGTGGGGGCGGCGGCCTCCCTGCTCTGCACGGCGCTGCTGGTGCGGGTACTCAGGCCGACGCCGTGACAAGGGCGTCCCGGCCGATCCCTGCTGACAGGTGCTCGGCCAGGCGGGCCCCGGCCCGGCCACCGAGGGCAAGGGCGACGGCCTCGCGAACTTTCCGCAGCGGCACTGTGCACCGCCCATAACGGAACGTCAGGCCGGGGATCTGCTCGCCGAAGGTCCGCTTCCCGCAGTCGGCGGCGTCGCAGAAGAACCGGCGGACCCGCAGGTGCAGCACGAGCTCCTGGCCGGAGACCGCTGTGTCGCTGACCTGCCGCTCGTACCCGCTGTGGACACGTCCTGACCAGCTACCGCAGCTCGGACACTCT
>NZ_JBIVVI010000916.1:0-3793 GCF_044757675.1 Kitasatospora sp. NPDC091257 | reverse complement strand
CCGGGACCGGCACGCCATCATGCGCCGCTCCCGGCAACGCGTCGAGGAGTTCACCAGGCTCCACGGTACGCGGGATCGAACAGCACCAGGTTGGCGGGCTCACCCACCGAGATCGGCCGGCCGTGGCCGCTGAGACGGCCGATCCGGGCCGGGCGGTGCGACATCCGGTCCGCGACGGCCTCCCAGTTCAGCAGGCCGGTGTCGACCATGGTCTGCTGCACGACCGACAGCGCGGTCTCCAGGCCGACCATGCCCATCGCGGCCACGGCCCACTCGCAGTCCTTGTCCTCGGCCGGGTGCGGCGCGTGGTCGGTGGCGACGGCGTCGATGGTGCCGTCGGCCAGCGCCTTGCGCAGCGCCTGGACGTCCTCGGCGGTGCGCAGCGGCGGGTTCACCTTGTACACCGGGTCGTAGGTGCGGACCAGCTCGTCGGTGAGCAGCAGGTGGTGCGGGGTCACCTCGGCGGTGACGTCCCAGCCCTTGGACTTGGCCCAGCGGACGATCTCGACCGAGCCGGCGGTGGAGAGGTGGCAGACGTGCAGCCGGGAGCCGACGTGCGCGGCGAGCAGCACGTCGCGGGCGATGATCGACTCCTCGGCGACGGCCGGCCAGCCGCCGAGCCCGAGCTCGCCGGAGACCTGGCCCTCGTTCATCTGGGCGCCCTCGGTCAGCCGCGGCTCCTGGGCGTGCTGGGCGACGACGCCGTCGAAGGCCTTGACGTACTCCAGGGCGCGGCGCATCAGCACCGCGTCGTCCACGCACTTGCCGTCGTCGGAGAAGACCCGGACGCCCGCGGCGGACTCGTGCATCGCGCCGAGCTCGGCGAGCTTCTTGCCCTCCAGGCCGACGGTGACGGCGCCGACCGGCTGCACGTCGCAGTAGCCGGACTCCTGGCCGAGCCGCCAGACCTGCTCGACCACGCCGGCGGTGTCGGCCACCGGGGTGGTGTTGGCCATCGCGTGCACGGCGGTGAAGCCGCCCATCGCGGCGGCCCGGGTGCCGGTGAGCACGGTCTCGGCGTCCTCGCGGCCGGGCTCGCGCAGGTGGGTGTGGAGGTCGACCAGGCCGGGCAGGGCGATCAGCCCGGTGGCGTCGATCTCGATGTCCGCCTCGACCGTCAGGCCGGTACCGATCTCCTTGATCACGCCGTCGGCGAGGTGGAGGTCCTGCGGGGCGCCGCCCAGGATCTTGGCGTTGCGGATCAGGTAGCTGGTCACTGGGCGGTCTCCACGGAGTCGGTGCGGGCGGTGTCGGCGAGGGTGGCTCCGCCGAGCAGCAGGTACAGGACGGCCATCCGGACGGAGACGCCGTTGGCGACCTGCTCGATGGCGGTGCAGCGCGGCGAGTCGGCGACCTCGGCGGTGATCTCCATGCCGCGGACCATCGGGCCGGGGTGCATCACGATCGCGTGGTCCGGCAGCTGGGCCATCCGGCGGCCGTTCATGCCGTAGCGGCGGCTGTACTCGCGCTCGGTCGGGAAGAACGCGGCGTTCATCCGCTCGCGCTGCACCCGCAGCATCATCAGCGCGTCCGTCTTGGGCAGCACGGCGTCGAGGTCGTAGCTGATCTCGCAGGGCCAGTTCTCGACCCCGATCGGCAGCAGCGTGGGTGGGGCGACGAAGGTGACCTGCGCGCCGAGGGTGTTCAGCAGGTGGACGTTGGATCGGGCGACCCGGCTGTGCAGGACGTCGCCGACGATGGTCACGTGGCGCCCGGCCAGGTCGTTGCCGCTGCCCGGGTTGAGGTGGCGGCGCATGGTGAAGGCGTCGAGCAGCGCCTGGGTGGGGTGCTCGTGGGTGCCGTCACCGGCGTTGATCACACTGCCGTGCAGCCAGTCGGACTGGGCCAGCCGGGCCGGCGCGCCGGAGGCGTGGTGGCGGATGACCACCGCGTCGGCGCCCATCGCCTGGAGGGTCAGCGCGGTGTCCTTGAGGCTCTCGCCCTTGGAGACCGAGGAGCCCTTGGCGGAGAAGTTGATGACGTCGGCCGAGAGGCGCTTCTCGGCGACCTCGAAGGAGGTCTTCGTCCGGGTGGAGTCCTCGAAGAAGAGGTTGACGACGGTGCGGCCGCGCAGCGTGGGCAGCTTCTTCACGGCCCGGCCGGAGAGCTGGGCGAGCTCCTCGGCGGTGTCCAGGATCAGCAGCGCGTCGTCGCGGCTGAGATCGGCGGCGGAGACGAGGTGGCGCTTCACGCGGGTTACTCCGGGAGGTGCGGTTCGGAAGACTGGGGTGCCAGGGCCTGCGAGCTGCGGGCGGCGAAGTCGCGGTCGCCGACCAGGACGGCGTCCACGCCGTCGCTGTCGGACAGGCGCACCTGAACGGCCTCGCGCAGCGAGGTGGGGAGGTTCTTGCCGACGTAGTCGGCGCGGATCGGCAGCTCGCGGTGGCCGCGGTCGACCAGGACGGCGAGCTGGACGGCGCGCGGGCGGCCGATGTCGTTCAGCGCGTCGAGCGCGGCGCGGATGGTCCGGCCGGAGAAGAGCACGTCGTCGACGAGGATGACGAGCTTGCCGTCGATGCCGCCGGGCGGGATCTCGGTGTGCTCCAGGGCACGGGCGGGCTTCAGCCGCAGGTCGTCCCGGTACATGGTGATGTCCAGGGTGCCCAGCGGGATCTCGCGCCCGGTGATCTGGGCCAGCCGGCCGTGCAGGCGGCGGGCGAGGTGGACGCCCCTGGTATGGATGCCGAGCAGCACGACGTCCTCCGCGCCCTTGGCGCGCTCGACGATCTCGTGCGCTATCCGGGTGAGGACCCGGGCGATGTCCGTGCCGTCCAGCACCTGGTGCGGTGCCCGGGGCGTCGGTTCATGGTGGGTGGTCATGCCGAAGCGGACCTCCTTCCCCGCCTCACGGGACGGGTCTTAAAGGATGTCTGGGACTGCCCCCGCCGACCGGGCGTGGGCTTCGGGCCATCCTAGCAGCGCGCCGGATCGCAAACAGACGGCCATCATTCCGCTTCCCGGGGTTAACACTCCGGACGCGCCGACGATGCGGGCCATTCGCACGACTGCCCCATTCGGCTTGACGCAACTACCTTACTCTACGTAACCTCACAGTGAGTTACGAGACGGACGTCGGACCCACCGGTAACGGCGTCGGCAATCGCCCGTGACCCACCACTGAACGCGAAGCAATCTCGTCCGGGGAGATCAATGTCCAGCGACTACGCGAAGCAACTCGGAGGCAAGCTCCGAGCGATCCGCACTCAGCAGGGTCTCTCCCTGCACGGTGTCGAGGAGAAGTCCCAGGGGCGCTGGAAGGCAGTCGTCGTCGGCTCGTACGAGCGCGGTGACCGTGCGGTCACCGTGCAGCGGCTGGCCGAACTGGCGGAGTTCTACGGCGTCCCGGTGCAGGAGCTGCTGCCCGGCGGTACGCCCGGCGGCGCGGCCGAGCCGCCGCCGCGCCTGGTCCTCGACCTGGAGAGACTGACCCAGGTCCCTTCCGAGAAGGCCGGCCCGCTGCAGCGCTACGCGGCGACCATCCAGAGCCAGCGCGGTGACTACAACGGAAAGGTGCTGTCGATCCGTCAGGACGACCTGCGCACCCTGGCCGTCATCTACGACCAGTCGCCGTCGATCCTCACCGAGCAGCTGATCTCCTGGGGCGTGCTGAACCCCGACGCGCGCCGCGCGGTGCGCGAGGAGGACGCGAGCTGAGGCTCGCCGCACCGGCTCCCGCCGGCGGATCCAGGGACGACCCGGCCTGATTTCCGGTCGTACCCGCAAGCAGAAACGTCACGGCGCGGCTCCCCTGACCGGGGGCCGCGCCGCGGTGTCGGGGCCCCCGGGACGGGGC
>NZ_JBIVVI010000915.1:0-3795 GCF_044757675.1 Kitasatospora sp. NPDC091257 | reverse complement strand
GGTCGAGGGCGGGCACGACCCGCGCCGCTTCGTCACCGACCTGCTGGAGCGGCTGCGCGACCTGGTGATCCTCGCCACCGTGCCGGACGCCGGGGCGGCATGGTGCAGGCGCTCGGGGTACGGCTGCTCGACGCCGGCGGCGCCGAACTGCCGCCCGGCGGCGCCGCGTTGCGCCGGCTCGCGGAGATCGACCTCGGCCCGCCGGCCGAGGCCCTGGGCGGGGTCGAGGTCGTGGTGGCCTGCGACGTGGACAACCCGCTGCTCGGCCCGCGCGGCGCCCCGGCCGTCTACGGCCCGCAGAAGGGCGCCGACGGCGAGGACCTGGTGGTGCTGGAGGAGGGGCTGACCCGGTTCGCCGACCTGGTGGCCGAGGCCACCGGGCGGGACCTTCGGGAGGCGCCCGGCGCCGGCGCCGCGGGCGGGGTGGGCTTCGCCGCCCTGGCCCTGCTCGGCGCCACCATGCGCCCGGGCATCGAGCTGCTGCTCGACCTGTTGGGCTTCGACGGGGCCGTGCGCGGGGCACGCCTCGTCGTGACCGGCGAGGGCTGCCTGGACGCGCAGACGCTCCACGGCAAGGCCCCCGCCGGAGTCGCCGCCGCGGCCGCCCGGGCGGGGGTTCGGGTGGCCGCCGTGGCGGGCCGGCTGGAGCTCTCCGAGCCCGAGTGGCGGGCCGCCGGTTTCACCGCCGCGATCGCCCTGACCGATCTGGCCGAGCGGCCGGGGGAGAGCATGACCAGGGCCGGTGAGCTGGCCGAACTCGCGGGGGAGAGGCTGGCCGGCGAGCTGCTGCCGGGCTGAACCCCGGCACGTACCGGACCGTCCGCGGGCCCGCGCCTCACGCGTTCAACCATTGACGTTTTGTTGAAGGCGGGCCTAGGCTCCCGGCAATCCTTCGCCTCCACCCTGCTCCACCACCCTCGACTCCCAGGTTTCGGAGGTCCCCCATGCCTTTCGGCCGGCCCACGGTGATCCGCTCCCGCCGGGCGGTCCTGCCCGACGGCGAGCGCCCCGCGGACGTGCTGATCCAGGGCGGGACGATCACCCGCACGGCCCCGCACGGCTCGCTGGCGGCCGCCGGGGGCGAACTCGTCGACCTCGGTGACACCGCCCTGCTGCCCGGCCTGGTCGACACCCACGTGCACGTCAACGAGCCCGGCCGCACCGAGTGGGAGGGCTTCGCCTCCGCCACCCGGGCCGCCGCGGCCGGCGGCGTCACCACGATCATCGACATGCCGCTCAACTCGATCCCGCCCACCACCACGGTGGCGGGGCTGGCGCTCAAGCGGAAGACCGCCGAGGGCCAGGCCTGGGTCGACCTCGGCTTCTGGGGCGGCGCCGTCCCCGGCAACGTCGCCGACCTCGAACCGCTGCACCGGGAGGGCGTGTTCGGCTTCAAGAGCTTCCTCGCCCCCTCCGGGGTGGACGAGTTCCCGCCCGTCGAGGCCGCGGACCTGGCGGCGGCGCTGGCGGAGCAGGCCCGGATCGGGGCGCTGGCGATCATCCACGCCGAGGACCCGGCCGTGCTCGCCGCCGCCCCGCAGCAACCCGGCGTCCACTACCGGGACTTCCTGGCCTCCCGGCCCGCCGGCGCGGAGACCGCGGCGGTCGCCCGGCTGCTCGACGCGGCCCGGCGCACCGGCGCCCGGGTGCACGTCCTGCACGTCTCCTCCGCCGCCGTCCTGCCGCTGCTGCGGCAGGCCCGCGAGGACGGCGTACGGGTGACCGCCGAGACCTGTCCGCACTACCTGACGCTCGCGGCCGAGCAGGTGCCGGACGGCGACACCGCCTTCAAGTGCTGTCCGCCGATCCGCGACGAGTCCAACCGGGACGCGCTCTGGGAGGCCCTGGCGAACGGCGAGTTCATCGCCGTCGTCTCCGACCACTCGCCGTCCACCCCCGATCTCAAGCTGCTGCCCGAGTACGGTGGCAGCGGCGACTTCGCGGCCGCCTGGGGCGGCATCGCCTCGCTCCAGCTCGGCCTGCCGGCCGTCTGGACCGAGGCCCGCCGCCGCGGCCGCACCCTGTCCGACGTGGTGCGCTGGATGTCCGCCGGACCGGCCGAACTGGTCGGCCTCACCGGCACCAAGGGCGCCATCGCCGCCGGTCACGACGCGGACCTGGTCGCCTTCGACCCCGAGGGCGGCTTCGCCGTCCGGGCGAGCGGGCTGCACCACCGCAACCCGGTGACCCCCTACGCCGGCCGGACCCTCACCGGCGCGGTGCGCACCACCTGGCTGCGCGGCCGCGAAGTGGACCCCGCGGCCCGCCCCTTCGGCCGGCAGCTCGCCCGGCCCCGATCCCGTCCCACCACCACCCCGCCCGTACGCGCCTGAAGGAGAGTCAGTGACCACTGCCGACACCCCGAGTGCTCCCTTCACCGAGCTGGTCGACCTGGCCTCCCGACTGCTCGGCGCGGGCGTCGTCGCCACCAACGAGGACACCTTCGCGGACGCCGAGAACCTGCTGGTCGCCAAGCCGGCCGAGTTCCGCCCGCACACCTTCGGCCACAAGGGCCAGATCATGGACGGCTGGGAGTCCAAGCGCCGTCGCGGGGTCTCCGCCGAGCAGCCGCACCCCACCGACGAGGACCACGACTGGACGATCGTGCGGCTCGGCGTCGCCGGGGTGGTCCACGGCGTGATCGTGGACACCGCCCACTTCACCGGCAACTACCCGGAGTCCGCCTCGGTCGAGGCCGCGTCCGTCCCCGGCCACCCCTCGCCCGAGGAACTCCTGGGCGCCGAGTGGACCACGATCGTGCCGCGCACCGCGCTGAGCGGCGACACCGCCCACGAGTTCGCCGTCACGGACGGCACCCGTTACACCCATGTGCGGCTGAACATCTTCCCGGACGGCGGCGTCGCCCGGCTGCGGGTGCACGGCGAGGTGCTGCCCGACCCGCGCGAACTGGACGGCCTCACCTTCGACCTGGCCGCCCAGGAGTACGGCGGCGTGGCCGAGGCGGCGTCCGACCGCTACTTCTCCTCCCCGCACAACCTGAACGCTCCCGGCCGTGCCTCCGTCATGGGCGACGGCTGGGAGACCCGGCGTCGGCGCGACAAGGCCAACGACTGGGTGCAGATCGCCCTGGCCGGGGGCGGTGAGGTCCTGGCCGCCGAAGTGGACACCTCCTGCTTCGTCGCCAATGCCCCCGGCTGGGCCGACCTGATCGGCTTCGACGCCTCGACCGGGGCGGACCCGGCCGACGGCGAGTGGTTCGAACTCCTGCCCCGCACAAGGCTCCAGCCCGACACCCGGCACCGCTTCCGGCTCGACGCCGGCCGCCCGGTGACCCACGTGCGCATCAACGTCCACCCGGACGGCGGCCTGGCCCGCCTCCGGCTCACCGGCCGCCTCACCGGGGCCGGCCGCGCGGCCCTCGCGCTGCGCTGGTTCAACGCCCTCCCGGCCGCCGAGGCCGTCGCGGCCCTCACCGGGGCCGGTGCCGCCGCGCAGGAGGCCGCCGCGCTGACCGCCGCCCGTCCCGCGGCCGACCCGGTGACGGCCGCGACCGTCGTCCGGAGCCTGTTCGGCGGCTGACGATCCGTCGGCTTCCTCGCCCGGATCCCGTGGAACCCATGGAACCCGTCCGGGCGGGGATCTGACGATGCGTCATTCACCCCTCGGCGCACCGCCCTACGACGTGGTGGAGCGCAACCTCGCCCACTTCCACGCCGCGGACGAGGAGTTCGGCGCCCGGCTGGCCGCCGCCGTCACCACCCTGCTGGCGAAGTACCGGACCTCGACGATCGCCGTCAAGGCGGCCGCCGACGCGGTGCAGATCCACGGTGCCCA
>NZ_JBIVVI010000914.1:0-3797 GCF_044757675.1 Kitasatospora sp. NPDC091257 | reverse complement strand
GGCCACGCGCTTGCTCCCCCCTTGCGGTCGAGCGCTCAGGATACGGAACGAACGGCGGGCCGACCCGTCGGCCGGATACCCTGGCCACGTGCGGGCCCGAGCAAGCGGGTCCGCAAAGCCGACAGCCGTCGCACCAGGGAGAAGCCCCATGGCCACAGCAGCCACCCCGTCCATCACTCAGCAGAGCCGCGCGAACGCGTTGCGCGAAGCGCTCGCCACCCGGGTGGTGGTCGCCGACGGTGCCATGGGCACCATGCTCCAGGCGCAGGATCCGACGCTGGAGGACTTCCAGAACCTCGAAGGCTGCAACGAGGTCCTCAACGTCACCCGCCCGGACATCGTCCGGTCCGTCCACGAGGCCTACTTCGGGGTGGGCGTGGACTGCGTGGAGACCAACACCTTCGGCGCCAACTTCAGCGCGCTCGGCGAGTACGAGATCCCGGAGCGGATCTTCGAGCTGTCCGAGTCCGGCGCCCGGATCGCCCGCGAGGCGGCCGACGCCCATACCGCCGCCGACGGCCGCACCCGCTGGGTGCTCGGCTCGATCGGCCCCGGCACCAAGCTGCCGACCCTCGGCCACGCCCCGTACGAGACGCTGCGCGACGGCTTCCAGCGGAACGCGGCCGGCCTGATCGCCGGCGGCGCCGACGCGCTGCTGGTCGAGACCAGCCAGGACCTGCTGCAGACCAAGGCCGCGATCCTGGGCTCCAAGCGGGCCCTGGCCGAGGCCGGGCTGGACCTGCCCGTGCTGGTGCAGGTGACGGTGGAGACCACCGGCACCATGCTGCTCGGCTCGGAGATCGGCGCCGCGCTCACCGCGCTGGAGCCGCTGGGCGTGGACTACATCGGCCTCAACTGCGCGACCGGCCCGGCCGAGATGAGCGAGCACCTGCGCTACCTGGCCAAGAACGCCCGGATCGGTCTGTCCTGCATGCCGAACGCGGGCCTGCCGGTGCTCGGCAAGGACGGCGCCCACTACCCGCTCTCCCCGGCCGAACTGGCCGACGCCCACGACGTGTTCACCCGCGAGTACGGCCTCTCGCTGGTCGGCGGCTGCTGCGGCACCACCCCCGAGCACCTGCGCCAGGTGGTCGAGCGGGTCCAGGGCCGTCCGATCGCCCCGCGCGACCCCCGGCCCGAGCCCTCGGCGGCCTCGCTCTACCAGGCGGTTCCGTTCCGGCAGGACACCTCGTACCTGGCGATCGGCGAGCGCACCAACGCCAACGGCTCGAAGAAGTTCCGCGAGTCGATGCTGGCCGGCGACTGGCAGGCCTGCGTGGAGATCGCCCGGGACCAGATCCGGGACGGCTCCCACCTGCTGGACCTCTGCGTGGACTACGTCGGCCGCGACGGCGTCGCCGACATGAAGGAGATCGCGGGCCGGCTGGCCACCGCCTCCACCCTGCCGATCGTGCTGGACTCCACCGAGCCGGAGGTGCTGCGGGCCGGCCTGGAGGCGCTCGGCGGGCGCGCCGTGCTGAACTCGGTGAACTACGAGGACGGCGACGGCCCGGACACCCGCTTCGGCCGGATCGCCTCACTGGCCCGCGAGCACGGCGCCGGCCTGATCGCGCTGACCATCGACGAGGACGGCCAGGCCCGCACCGCCGCCAAGAAGGTCGAGATCGCCGAGCGGCTGATCGCCCAGCTGACCGGCGAGTACGGCGTCGACGAGGGCTCGATCCTGGTCGACTGCCTGGCGTTCACCCTGGGCACCGGGCAGGAGGAGTCGCGCCGGGACGGCATCGAGACCATCGAGGCGATCCGCGAGCTCAAGCGCCGCCACCCGGACGTGCAGACCACCCTCGGCCTGTCCAACATCTCCTTCGGCCTCAGCCCGGCCGCCCGCATGGTGATCAACTCGGTCTTCCTGAACGAGTGCGTCGAGGCGGGCCTGGACTCGGCGATCGTGCACGCCTCCAAGATCCTGCCGATGGCGCGGATCCCCGAGGACCAGCGCGAGGTCGCGCTCGACCTGGTGTACGACCGCCGCAGCGAGGGCTACGACCCGCTCCAGAAGCTGCTGCAGCTGTTCGAGGGTGTCTCCTCGTCCTCGGTCAGGGCCTCCAAGGCGGAGGAGCTGGCCGCGCTGCCGCTGGAGGAGCGGCTCCAGCGGCGGATCATCGACGGCGAGCGGAACGGCCTGGAGGCCGACCTCGACGAGGCGCTGACGGAGCGCCCGGCGCTGGAGATCGTCAACAGCACCCTGCTGGCGGGCATGAAGGTGGTCGGCGAGCTGTTCGGCTCCGGCCAGATGCAGCTGCCGTTCGTGCTCCAGTCGGCCGAGGTGATGAAGACCGCGGTGGCCCACCTGGAGCCGCACATGGAGAAGTCCGACGACGAGGGCAAGGGCACCATCGTGCTGGCCACCGTCAAGGGCGACGTCCACGACATCGGCAAGAACCTGGTCGACATCATCCTGTCCAACAACGGCTACAACGTGGTCAACCTGGGCATCAAGCAGCCGGTCTCGGCGATCCTGGACGCCGCGCAGGAGCACCGGGCGGACGTCATCGGGATGTCCGGCCTGCTGGTCAAGTCCACCGTGATCATGAAGGAGAACCTGGAGGAGCTGAACCAGCGCAAGCTGGCGGCCGACTTCCCGGTGATCCTCGGCGGCGCCGCCCTGACCCGCGCCTACGTCGAGCAGGACCTGCACGAGATCTACGAGGGCGAGGTCCGCTACGCCCGGGACGCCTTCGAGGGCCTGCGGCTGATGGACGCGCTGATCGCGGTCAAGCGCGGCGTGCCCGGCGCCACCCTGCCGGAGCTCAAGCAGCGCCGGCACGCCCGGGTCGAGGTGGAGGAGCCGGAGCCCGAGATCAACCTCGGCCAGATCCGCTCCGACGTCACGGTCGACAACACCGTGCCCGTCCCGCCGTTCTGGGGCGACCGGATCGTCAAGGGCATCCCGTTCGCGGACTACGCCTCCTGGCTGGACGAGGACGCGCTGTTCAAGGGGCAGTGGGGGCTGAAGGCCGCCCGCGCCGGCGACGGCCCCTCGTACGAGGAGCTGGTGGAGACCGAGGGCCGGCCGCGGCTGCGGGCCTGGCTGGACCGGCTGCAGACCGAGGGCTGGCTGGAGGCCGCCGTGGTCTACGGCTACTACCCGGCCAACTCCAAGGGCGACGACCTGATCGTCTTCCACGAGGACGGCACCGAGCGCACCCGCTTCACCTTCCCGCGCCAGCGGCGCGGGCGCCGGCTCTGCCTGGCCGACTTCTTCCGCCCGGAGGAGTCCGGGGTGCGGGACGTCGTGGGCCTCCAGGTGGTCACCATGGGCAACCGGATCTCGGAGGCGGCCAACGAGCTGTTCGCCGGCAACTCCTATCGGGACTACCTGGAGCTGCACGGCCTCTCGGTGCAGCTGGCCGAGGCGCTGGCCGAGTTCTGGCACGCGCGGGTCCGCTACGAGCTGGGCTTCTCCGGCGAGGACCCGCAGGACGTCAAGGACATGTTCGCGCTCAAGTACCGCGGCGCCCGCTTCTCGCTCGGCTACGGGGCCTGCCCCGAGCTGGAGGACCGGGCCAAGATCGCCGACCTGCTGAGGCCGGAGCGGATCGGCGTGGTGCTCTCGGAGGAGTTCCAGCTCCACCCGGAGCAGTCCACCGACGCGATCGTGATCCACCACCCGGAGGCGAAGTACTTCAACGCCCGGTAACGCCCGGTTTCCACCGCGTTCGCTCTTTCCGGACGAAGCGGGCGTATCGTTGATGATCCTGAACGGGCCGGTCCGCTCACCTGCGGGCCGGCCCGTGCCTTCCCCGGGGCCGCCCCGGGCCTGCCGGAAGGACCCC
>NZ_JBIVVI010000913.1:0-3800 GCF_044757675.1 Kitasatospora sp. NPDC091257 | reverse complement strand
CCCGCACGGGGCCGGACCGGTCCCCTCTCGAACAGCCGGTCGTCACCGGCCGCCGCCGCGACTACTACCCTGAACGACGAACATCCGTCAGGCCCGTCTCCGCCACCGGCAGAACCAGGAGAACCAGGAAAGCCATGAACACCCAGGTGGACTGGTCGTCAGTCCGGGAACGCGTCATGGCGGTGGAGGAGGCCGAGCGTCGGGCCCGTGGCCTCGGGCCGTCCCGGTACCCGGTGTTCGAACCCGCCCTGACCCCCGCCGAGATCGCCGAGGCCGAGACCCAGTTCGGCGTCGCACTCCCCGGTGAGTACCGCGCATTCCTGGCGGAGGTCGGGGCTGGCGGTCCCGGACCGGCGCTCCACCTCACCTCGCTGCGCCGGATCGACGGGACGTGGGGATGGGTCTGGGACGACGACGAGGACCAACCCTGGCTGCTGGACCCCAGCGGCCCGTTCGTCGAGACGGAGGGCTGGGCCGACCGGCAGACCGCGACGCTTCGCGCCGCCGGGTACGAACCCGCCGCCCGGGACGGGGACACCAACCGCCTGGACGACTACCGCGAGGTATTCGGCGACGCCGGCGACGAGATCTGGCGCGTGGAACGCGGCCGGGGCGCGATCCACATCAGCGACAACGGGTGCGGGATGACCAGCTGGCTCGTCGTCGTCGGCCCTCATCGCGGAGAGCTCCGCGACCGGGACTGTGCGGTCGACCCGCCCTTCGAGCCGTGCGTCGACGCGCAGGGGAACCGCCACACCTTCGCCACCTGGTACCTCGACTGGCTGGAGCGACGCGAAGCGGCATCCCGGTGAACGGGCGCGGCGAGGCGGACCCGGGCGCGGTGCCCCTCCGCCGCCCGCCCCGGGTCGCCCGCCGCCGGGGTGTCCGGATCGAGCTGCGGGTGCCGGCGCCGGGGCCGGCCGCCCTTTCAGCCGCCGCGCGCCGCGCTCACAGCTGCTGCCCGGTGCGCGGGTCGTAGCGGACCGCGACAGCCGCCACCTGGTCGGTGGGCATGACCTCGATCCACTGGTCGAAGATCTGGTACGGGTCGTCCGGCCGGCGGAACCCGCCCTCCAGCGGGTCGAATCCCGTCTCGAAGACCTTCTCCGAGGCCAGCGTGTTGTCCACCGCCGTGTTGGCGGCCTGGAGCTTGGCCGCGAGGAGCTGCAGGACGTCGCCGTACGTCTTGTTCTGGTACTCCGGCGGGTCTCCGGGCTGGACGGGGTAGGGCAGGCCGAGCCCCGCCACGCCTTCGACGCCCAGGAGCCAGGCGAGCGCGGCGACCTCCTGTCCGGGCCTGACGGGCATGACGGCCTTGGCCCAGGCGGCGTTGAGGAACTCGTTGCGGCGCTCGTCGCCGTCGATCTGGATCAGCCAGCCCAGCGAGCTGCCGAGCGGCGCCGGCTGGGTCTCCTCGGTGATGAGGTAGTCGACCCGCCATTCGGGGGCGGGCGCGCCCGCCGCGCCCGAGGTGCGGTACTCGTCCGCGCGGGAGTACCAGCCGGCCACCGTCTGCCCGGCGAGCGGCAGTTCGACGGTGCCGTCGGGGAGGGGCGGCTGCTTCTCGGGCGGCAGCGGGTAGCGGCCGGCGCTGTTCCGGTCGGGGGCGGGCGGGGCCACCGGGCCGGGCCGCCAGAAGTCCGGGGCGACGAAGTAGAGCATCTCCTCGACGTCGAAGAGCTGGTTGATCTGCTCCGATTCCGCGAACGGGGGGTGGTCCGGGTCCTGGGGGTAGTGACCGTTGTTCTCCAGGCGCCGCAGGATGTCGCGGAACACCACGCGCCGTTCCTCGCTGCGCAGCACCTCCGGCCGGCGCGGGGTCAGCGCGCTGACCAGGCGCAGCCGTTCGCGCACCGCCTTGCCGTAGGCCTCGTGCTCCAGCCGGTCGACCGCCGCCTGGTAGTCGGCCTGCGCGGCGTCCCGCCGCTTCTGGAGGTCGGTCTTGGCGGCGTCGGTGGGCGTGTAGGTCAGTACGGCGTCGAACGGCATGGACTTGCGGCCCTGCCAGTTGGCGTAGGTGAGGCGGATCTTGAGCGTGTTCTTGTCCGGGTCGGGGTCGGGTACCAGGTCGGTCGAGTCGAGCGGGGCGAAGTTGGCCTGCGCTCCGTGGCGGTCGATCGAGGCGACCCCGGTCAGGCGGTAGCCCGGTGGGGCCGGCGGGAGCGGGAAGTCGAAGCAGAACTGGACGATGTCGTCGTGTCCGCCGGGGGTGCTGGTGGGGTTGATGCCGCGGCAGGCGTTGCCGCTCTCCGGCAGGTAGGTCAGCTTGGCGTCCTCGTCCGGGCCCTGGTCGTGCAGGAACGGCACCTCGAAGTGGAAGGGCACCTGCTTGTCTTCGAGGTCGGGGATGTCCGCGGGCTTGGGGATCGCCGTGAGGTCGGGCGCGTCGACGACGTGGACCATGTCGCCGAGCCCCAGGTCCCGGCCCGGGTCGGGGAGGTAGACCTGCCAGCACAGTCGGGTGCCGATGTGCTGCAGTTGCACGCCGACCTTGCGCATCTTGCGCCGGAACTCGTAGTTGACCAGGTCGGTGGTGCTGGCGTTCTGCAGCACGTAGCGGCGGCTGGAGGTGTCGGTGGTCTCGGTCACCGTCTTGAAGGTCGTCTTGAAGTTGCGCCTGATCTCCGTGTTGACCTTGGAGGTCTGCGTACGGGTGTGCTTGTGGGTCTCCTCCGCCCCCCGCTTGACCGTGTTCTGGGTGGCGAAGCTGGCGCTGACGTCGGCGTGGTAGATCGTGGCGTTCACTCCGCCGGTGGCGCTCACGCCGAGCTTGGTATCGGTGGAGTTGTCCTCCTTGACCGCGTCGGCCACGTCGTCCTGGTCGGTCTGGCTGTCCTCGGTCTTGCGGGTGGTCTCCTCCGCGACCGTGGTCGTCTTCTCGACCAGGGTGCGCAGGGTGCTGGTCTCGACGACCTCGACGGTTCCGCCGGGGCTCACCCAGATGTGCCCGGACGGCGCGCCGAGGAAGGTGTCGAACTCGAAGAAGTACTGGCGGAAGAGGTTCACCAGCCCGACGGGCGTGAGCGGGGCCGTGCCGGAGGCCGTCGCGGCGGCGAGGCCGGTGACGTAGTCGGGCGGGGAGCCGGCCGCGGCTTCCAGATCGGGGGCGGCGAAGGTGCGGTAGTACTCGGCCAGCGCGGCCAGGGCCGGGTCGCGCAGCACCCGGGCGTTGTCGCCGCGGAAGCTTTCGGAGGCGAGTGCCGCGAACCGGGATCCGGGGTGCACGGCGGCGGCCGCGGTGCCGGCCTGCGAGCCGAGCCATCCGAGCAGGGGCTGGTAGACGCCGAAGACCTCGGTGGCGTACGGGAGGGCCCCTTCGAAGTCGGTGACCGGGCGCCCGGTGAACGTCGGCACGCCGGGGGCGGGCAGGACCATGGTCTGCCCGTCGGCGGCCGCGCCGCTGCCGGCGACGGTGAACACGACCGCGCTCCACGGCGCGCCGCTCGGGGACTTGAACAGGCGCACCGACGCGGTGGCGGTGCGGGCCGGTGCGACGAAGGTGATCGTCACCGTGGTCGGCGAGGTCGCGGTGCGCCCGGCGAAGTTGAGCCCGGTGACCGGGTCGCGCCACAGGAACGTGCCGTCCAGCGCGGTGACGTCCGGGTAGGCGCTGGGGTCCTGCACACTGACGCCGTCCGGCAGGGCGAGGGCCATCCGCAGGCCGGCGGGGATGTCGGCGCCCGTGCCGTCGACGCGGTACGACCAGAGCTTGAAGGCGGTTCCGGAGCCCGCCGTGGGGATGGGGGCCGTGCCGAGGAAGGTGACGGCGAATGCCATGTCGGACTCCTGGAGGCGGGGAG
>NZ_JBIVVI010000912.1:0-3800 GCF_044757675.1 Kitasatospora sp. NPDC091257 | reverse complement strand
GGGTGCGGTCGTCGTCAGTCTACCGAGCAGGGGTGCTCCGACCGGCGCTTTCCATATGGTGAGACGGTAGTTTCAGCACGTGAGCGGCCGTGCGGGTGGCTCCGCCGCCAGGTCTGCGGGCGATTCGGTACGGCTCCGAAGAATCGGCGGATCGGGGGACGGCGATCCGGCCGGATTTCCTTTCCGGCCGGGGCGCTGAGGTATTCGTCACAATCCGAAAGGGCCGTCGCGGAATACCGCCCACCGGCTGCCGGCCACCGTGGCCGTGGGCCGTGGGCCGTGGCCGTGCCCGGGCGCCGACAGCAGGCCGCCTACCGCCCGAGGCCGAGCTCGGCCGCCATCAGGTCGCCCGCCTGCTGTTCGAGCTGCTCGTCGGTGAGCCCGTCGTCGTCGGTGTCCGCGCCGTCCGGCACCGCGCCGAGCGGGCTGTCCAGCCGGACGTGGGCGATGAGCGACTGCAGGGCCCGCAGCACCGCCGTGCAGGTCGTGCCCCAGTTGGAGAGGTACGAGAACTGCCACCACCACAGCGCCTCGCTGATCCGGCCCTCGCGGTAGTGGGTCAGCCCGTGCTGGAGCTCGCTGACCACGCCGGCCAGGTCGTCCGAGATCCGGAAGGCGTTGGGCTTCTCCGGCGGGCCGTACGGGTCGAAGACCTCGTGGTAGACGTCGATCGGCGCGAGCAGCTCGGCGAGGCGCTCGCGCAGCTGCTCGCCGTCCGGCTCGGGACCGGCGTCGGGCTCGAAGCGGTCCTCCGGGACGACGTCCTCGATCGCACCCAGCCGGCCGCCGGCCAGCAGCAGCTGCGAGACCTCCAGGAGCAGCAGCGAGACCGCGCTGCCGGGCTCGTCGCCCTTGGCGACCTCGGTGACGGCGAGCACGAAGCTCTCCACCGAGTCGGCGATCTGCACGGCGAAGTCGTCCGGCTCCGAGCCGTGACCGTGGATGTGCGGGGCGTGCGCCCCCGGTTCCCCGTGGGACTGCTGGTGGGGGGTGTGGGGCTGCTGGTTGATCGTCCGGTCAGACATCGAGCAGTCGTCTCCCTTCGAAGGCGCGACCGAGGGTGACCTCGTCCGCGTACTCCAGATCCCCGCCGACGGGCAGGCCGCTCGCCAGACGGGTCACCTTCAGGCCCATCGGCTTGCAGAGCCGGGCCAGGTAGGTGGCGGTCGCCTCCCCCTCCAGGTTGGGGTCGGTGGCCAGGATCAGCTCGGTGACCGTGCCGTCCGCGAGGCGCGACAGCAGTTCGCGGATGCGCAGGTCGTCCGGGCCGACGCCCTCGATGGGGCTGATCGCGCCGCCCAGCACGTGGTAGCGGCCGCGGAACTCGCGGGTGCGCTCGATGGCGACGACGTCCTTGGACTCCTCGACCACGCAGATGACGGCGAGGTCGCGGCGGGGGTCCAGGCAGACCCGGCACTGCTCGGCCTCCGCGACGTTGCCGCAGACCGCGCAGAAGCGGACCTTGTCCTTGACCTCCAGCAGCGCGTGGGCCAGCCGGCGCACGTCGGTCGGGTCGGCCTGCAACACGTGGAAGGCGATCCGCTGGGCGCTCTTGGGCCCGACGCCGGGCAGCCTGCCCAGTTCGTCGATCAGGTCCTGAACCACGCCCTCGTACAACGTCGCGCCTTCCCTCGGATGGTCGATGGTGCCGTATGCCCGGTGGTGGCCGGTGACGGCCGGTGGTGGCCTGCTGGTCCGTGGTGGCCTGGCGGCCGGTGGTGGCCTGACGGCCGGGTAGCGGACGACCGGTGGTACCGGACGGCCGGTGATGCTCCGGTGCCATCATCCAACGAATCGGGCGTCGGACACAGCGCCCGACGCCCGACTCCCACATAAATCACATAGGTCTGTCGTCTGAACTTCAGGCCTTCTGGAACGTAGAGCCGACGTTAGAACGGCCGACGCTAGAACGGCAGGCCGGGGATGCCGCCGCCCAGGCCCTGGGTCAGCGGGCCCATGCGCTCGGCCTGCATCTTCTGCGCGGTCTGGTTGGCGTCCCGGACGGCCGCCAGGATCAGGTCGGCCAGCGTCTCGGTGTCCTCCGGGTCCACGGCCGCCGGGGCGATGGTCAGCGCCACCAGCTCACCGGCGCCGGTCACCGTCGCCTCGACCAGGCCGCCGCCCGCCGAACCGTTCACCTTCGTCTCGGCCAGCTCCTGCTGGGCCTTGGCGAAATCCTGCTGCATCTTCTGCGCCTGCTTCAGCAGCTGCTGCATGTTGGGCTGGCCACCACCGGGGAACACGGCTGTCTCCTTGCTGTCACGGCTGTCATGCGGTGCTTCGTTCGTCACCGCCGAGCCTACGTGCTGCCCACCGCTCCGGGGCCCGGACCGGGGCCCGGCTCCGGGGCGGCTCAGGGTCGGCTCGGGGACGGCGCCGGGGCTCGGGCCCGGGCCGGTGCCGTCGCACGCGGGCGGGGCCCGGGCCCGGCTCAGGAGCCCTGGTGGTGGATCTCCTCCAGCACCGTCGCACCCAGCTCGCGGATGATCAGCTCCTGCCCGGAGAACACGTCCTCCTTCAGGTCCGGATCGTCCGCCTCCGGGATGTCGTCCTCCGGGGCCACCGACCGCACCGGACGGGCCTGCGCGGCCTGGACCGGCGGGGCCTGCACCGGCGCGGGCTGCACGGGCGGCACCTGGACGGGCGCCGGCGCGGCCTGGACCGGCGGAGCCTGCACCGGCGCCGGGGCGGGCGCGGGCATCGACGGCGCGGCCGCCGCCGGGCGCGCCGGGGCTCCCCAGCCCCCGCCGCCCTGGGCGCCGCCGCTCGGCGCCCCGCCGCCCGGGCCGCCGGCACCGCCGGACGGGTCGACGATGCACTCGATCCGCCAGTCCACACCCAGCGCCTCGGCCAGCGCGGCGCGCAGCACGTCGTCGCTGTTGCTGCCGACAAAGCTGTCCCGGGCACCGGCGTTGATGAAGGACACCTGGAGCACGCTGCCGTCGAACCCGGCCACCTGGCCGTTCTGGCTGAGCAGGATCCAGGTGAAGCGGCGGCGGTTCTTCACCGCCTCCAGGATCTGCGGCCACAGCTGCCGCACCTGCGCGGCGCCCTGCTGCGCGGACGCCGACGGCTGCCCGCCGGAAGCCGCCGCCGGGGCGGGGGCCGGAGCGGGCACGGGAGCGGGAGCCGCCTGGGCCGGGGCCGCCTGCGCCTGCGGCTGCGCCGCGGGGGGCGTCGCCGGAGCCGCGGCGGGGGCGCCACCGGCGGGCGGGAAGCTGCGCGGGATCGGCCAGGCACCCGGCGCCGACCCGGCGGGGGCGGCGGGCGGCGCGGCCTGCACGGGCGGCGCGGCCGGGACGGGAGCGGCCTGCACCGGGGGCGCGGCCGGGACGGGCGCCACCGGCACCTCGCCCACCGGGACGGCCGCCGCCGGCGCAACCGCCATCGGGGCAACCGACGCCGGGGCCGTCATCGGCATGCCCACCGGGGCCGCCATCGGCGCGGCGAACCCGCCCGCCGCCGCCCGTCGCTCCAGCTTGTCCAGCCGTGCCTGCAGCGACAGCTCATCGCTGTAGGCGCCCGGCAGCATCACCCGGGCGCAGATCAGCTCCAGCTGCAGCCGGGGCGCCGCGTTGCCGCGCATCTCGGTCAGCCCGGTGTTGACGATGTCGGCGGCCCGGCTCAGCTCGGCCGCGCCGAACGCGTCCGCCTGGGCCTGCATCACCGCGATCCGGTCGGCCGGGGCGTCGATCAGCCCCTTCTCCCCGGCGTCCGGCACGGTGGCGAGGATCACCAGGTCGCGCAGCCGCTCCAGCAGGTCGGTGACGAAGCGGCGCGGGTCGTGCCCGCCCTCGACC
>NZ_JBIVVI010000911.1:0-3802 GCF_044757675.1 Kitasatospora sp. NPDC091257 | reverse complement strand
ACAGCTGTGCGCGGTTCGACGGTTCCACCGCCGAGTTCGTCCACCGGCTCCTCACCGACCACCGGCACCCCTTCTCGGTCGCCGAGCTCACCGACTCCGTCCGGGCCGACCAGTTCTACTGGCTGACGGAGGGCGCAGACCCGAACCGGTGGCCGGTCATCGCCCGCAACGAGGACGGCGACAGCTGTGCGCGGTTCGACGGTTCCACCGCCGAGTTCGTCCACCGGCTCCTCACCGACCACCGGCACCCCTTCTCGGTCGCCGAGCTCATCGACCGCCCCGACTTCGAGCCGTACGAGCCCCACGACTCCGACGACCCCTTCGAGGACCGCCGGCTGCCGTAGTAGATCGGTTGACATGTTCGCCGAGCGGACAAGGGACAGCCTGGTGGACCGACATGACCACCGTGGTCACGGCATCGCCGTGCACGACTCCTCCGCGTTCTCGTGGTACGTCCACGGGCCGCCGCAACCGGTTCCGCCGATGCTGCACGCGGCCTGCGCGGTTCAGCCCCGCCCCCGTGGGGACGGCAGCGGGTTGGCCGGCTCGTGCAGCCACGCCCGGTGCTCGCCCCCGCCCCCGCCCACGCCCACGGTCAGCCCGAAGCTCTCGAACCCCGGACGGCCTTCCCCCACCCACCACTGGAAGGACTCCTCGACCTCCGACCACATCCGACGGGGGCCCGACTGGCGGACCTCGAACCGGCGCGCGCCGTCCACGAAGTCCACCGTCGCCCAGGAGGTGACGCCCGTGTCGAACAGCCACAGGGTCGTCATACCGCCGCCGTCGCTGCGCCGGTAGTACACGTCGGGTACGGTCAGGCCCACGACGAAGGACGCCAGCCAGTCGTCGACGAGTTCGAGCGGGTTCAGGGTCGTGTACTCCTGCGCGGCGTCCCCGGGCCAGTCGCCGGGCAGGTAGTCGTCGACGGGCGGGGCCTGGTAGCGCTGCTGGCGCATGCGCATGAACGCCGAGGAGCCGGTGAACGGGCCCATGGCCGTGCCGTCGGCGACGGTCAGCCGGGCGACGGCTCCGCCCCCGAAGAGCGGCGCGAAGGGCAGCACCAGCACGCCCTGCCGGCGGATCTGCCCGATCACGGCCGGGGGGACCTCACGTACCGAGCAGGTGAGGATTCCTCGGTCGTACGGGGCCCCGGGCAGGTATCCGTGGGCCGCGTCGCCCACCACCGCGATCGGAGCGGCGTCGAGGGCCCGGAAGTTGGCGGCGGCCTGGGCGGCGACCGCCGGGTCCAGCTCCACGGTCACCACGTTGTGCGCGCCCTGGCGCCGGGCCAGCAGCCCGGCGTTCCAGCCGGGGCCGGTTCCGCCCTCCCAGACCCTGTGGCCTTCGTGGACGTCCAGGTCGCGCAGCATGGAGGCGACCATCGTCGGCATGGACACCGACGAGGTCGGCTCCCGCTGCTGTCCGCTGTCCGTTCCGTCGTCCCACTGCGTCACGATCGCCACGTCGGAGTACGCGAGCTCCAGCCACCGCCCGGGGCTCTGCGCGCGGTCGCAACGTTCGTAGCCGTCGCCGGTGCTCGCCCAGAAGACGTCCGGGAGGAACTCATGGCGGCCGACGTCGAGGAACGCCTGCCGCCAACCGGGGGTCAGGGCACCCGAGGCCTCCAGCCGGTCGACCAGCCGGACCTGGACGTCGGTGGCCGCCGTCACTTGTGCTTCGGATCGGGAGTCGGGCCCTGTCCGTCCGGGTTCGGCTTCGGGCCGATCTGCGGACCGCCGGGCTTGGCGTGGGCCCCGCCCTTGCCGTCGTTCGGGCCGCCCTTGTTCTCGTCACCCACGGTGATTCCCCCTCTGCTGCAACGCTCCGAAGATCTACAGAGCAGAGGGTAGTCGATCGGACACCTGGCGTGAAGGGACTCGTGTTCCTCTCGGGCCACGGGCCGGCCCGGTCGACGATGTGTGCGTCGCCACCAACGGCAACCGATGCTGCGCCCAGGAGCAGGACGGCTGCCGGGCAGAGGAGTCTCTACCGGCGCATCGGGACACCATGGAGCGACCGGGTGGCTTGCAGAGAGTTATCGGATCGTATGCATCGTCAACCTTCGAGTGTTCACCGGCTTGCCTCGTGGTTGGGCCGGGCTGTCGGACCGAGTGACGGGTGGCCGCTTCGCCTCACGGACGGCGTCCTGTCAGGAGCGACCGAACCGGCGGCGCTTGGCCCGGAGCTGGGGCGCGGCGGTCTTCGTCAGGGCCGCGGACGGGTCGTCGTACTCACGGGAGATCACCTGGATCCGGCCCGACGCGACGTCGTGGCGCACGGTGTCCAGGCCCTGGCGGTCGAGTTCGGCGATGGTGTCGGCATGGGTCGTGGTGTTCAGGGCGAGCATCCCGACCTTCGGGTGCCTCGGGCCGGGCTCGACCTCCTCGCCGAGCAGGACCTGCATCAGGCGGTCGGCGGAGACCGAAGGCAGGTCCTCGTCCACGGCGACGTGCAGCAGCAGGTGTTCCTCGCCGCCGGCCCGCCACCGCACGTGCGCCACCCACGCCGAGCGGACGGCCCCCTGCGGTGTCAGGCCGTCAGGCTACGGGTGTCGCGGTTGCCCGCCCTCTCGCACCTCTCTCCGTGATGACGGCCACAGTGGGGATTTCCGTCATTTCACGGATGGGAGGTGGCTGATTTGAAGAAACGGTTCCTCACTGACGGCGACTGTGTGGATGCTGTGTGCATCGCATCGTGGTAGGACGTGTGTACGGGCCTTGGAAGCTCCGGCTCGCGTCATCGCTCCGCTCGAAGCGCTTCTCCCGCCAGTTCGCACCAGCACCTCCAGTCATGCCGCTGACGGCCTCTCGCGCACGGGCGGCAGGAAGGAACTCGCATGTCCCTCCCCTCGACACTGCGGCGCTGCGGCACCGCAGTGGCGACCGCGGCGCTCCTGCTGCTCGCCCCGACGCCGGCGTCGGCTGTCGACTTCGGCCTCGGCGGCAACGTATCCCTCGGCTGGTCGGTCCCGAACGCTCCCTCAGGGCAACTGACCAACATCACCTTCCCGATGGCGATCAACCCGGCGAGCGAGCAGACCGGCCTCTACTACGCCCAGCAGTTCGGCGTCGCCAACGGCCGGACCGGTTATACGGGCCTGCAGCCCCAGCCGACCAGCGGCAACACCCAGCAGTTCCGTGCCATCTTCTCGGTGTTCGCCTCCGGCGGCGCCGGCACCCCCGGAGACACCTCCAGCAGCGACCCCAACTGCCGACCGGGCGCCGACGGCAACGCCGGCCAGTCGTGCTCCGTCCTCTTCAACGCCGTATACGGCCACACCTACAACCTCACGGTGAAGCGGACCGCGAGCACGTCCACCACCAACACCTGGACCGGCGACGTGTACGACTCCGCCAACCTCCAGCAGCCCGTGGCCCACATCGGCAGCTGGACGGTGCCGAGCGGTCTGCTCACCTCCTCGGGCAACGGGTTCGTCGAGTACGTCTACTACAACGCCGCCGGCACCTGTGCTCAGAACACGGTGTCCGACGCCTACTTCGGCGGCCCCAGCAGCACGGACGCGGGCGGCCTGTCCGGCGTGGTCAACAACGTCTACGAGTACGGCAGCTGCGCGGGGCAGTCCAATTTCGCCAGCACGCCCTCGGGGTCGGGCCAGCACGTCGTGCGCGGCTTCACCAGTACCAGCCCCATCAAGGGCTCGGCCTCCGGTCTCTGCCTGAACTCGCCCAGCCAGGACCCCTGGGGCGCGCAGACGAACATCGTGGCCTGTGACGGCACCGGAAAGCAGACCTGGAAGTTCCTGCCCGATTCCCCGAGCGTGTCCACCTCCCCGGTACCC
>NZ_JBIVVI010000910.1:0-3804 GCF_044757675.1 Kitasatospora sp. NPDC091257 | reverse complement strand
GGGTGTCCTCGCCCGGTACGCGGCGGAGGGCGTCCGCACGGTCCTCGTGACGTGTACGGACGGCCGGTGCGGTGACGGACCGGGAGGGGTCAAGCCGGGCGAGCCCGGCCACGACCCGGAGGCCGTCGCCGCGATGCGCCGGCAGGAACTGGAGGCCAGCTGCGAGGTGTTGAAGGTCAGTCACCTGGAGCTGCTGGAGTACGCCGACTCCGGGATGATGGGCTGGGCGAGCAACGACGAGCCCGGGTCGTTCTGGCGCACGCCGGTGGAGGAGGGCGCCGCCCGCCTCGCCGAACTGATCCGGCACTACCGGCCCGACGTGGTCGTCACCTACGACGAGAACGGGTTCTACGGCCACCCCGACCACATCCAGGCCCACCGCATCACCATGGCGGCGCTGGAGCTGACCGATCCGACGCCGAAGGTCTACTGGACGACGGCGCCGCGCTCGGCGATGCAGCGGTTCGGCGAGGTCATGCGCGAGTTCGGCGCGGACTGGGAGGAGCCGGAGGCGGCGCAGGAGTCCGGGGCGGCGGAGGAGTCGGAGGCGGCGGAGGAGTCGGAGGCGTCCGAGATGCCGGACATGTCGGAGATCGGCCTGCCGGACGAGGAGATCACCACCTGGGTGGACACCACCGCGTTCGGCGGCCGGAAGTTCGACGCCCTGGCCGCGCACGCCAGTCAGGGCGAGAACATCTTCTTCCTGAAGATGGGCAAGGAGCGGTTCACCGAGCTGATGGGCGTGGAGACCTTCGTGCGGGTCAAGGACACCACCGGCGCGGCCCTTCCCGAGGACGACCTCTTCGCCGGCCTGCGCTGATCCCCGTCCCCGTCCCTGTGTCCGTACGGACCCGGCCGTCGCCGGCCGGGTCCGTGCCGGGCGCTACCGGCCGCCGTCCCGCAGGGCCTGCTCCACGGTCCGCAGGGCGGTGGCCGACTGCTCCCAGCCGTGCCACCAGAACAGCCCGCCGTCGTGGCTCGCCCCGGCGGCGAGCGCCGTCAGGTGGGCCCAGGGGCCGGCCGGGATGCCGAACCGCGGCCGGGCGGCGAGCCGTCGGGCGGCCTCGCCGTCGACCGGGACCATGCCGAGCAGCGGGAACGGTTCGCCGTCCGCCGTCCGGCCGGTGCCGTGCAGCATCGGGTGCAGGGTGATCGGGTCGAGCAGCAGGGTGAGGTCGGCGGAGGGCAAGAGCTCCGGTCCGTCCCGCCAGCCGAGCCGCCGTCCGCTCGGCCCGGCCCCGGGGACGGGCCGGCCGTCGAGCACGACGCCGTCCGCGGCGACCTCCAGGCGGGCGCCGCCCGGGCGGTCGGGCAGCCGCAGCCGGTAGTCCCCGTACAGGCGACGGGCGGGCTCCGCCACGGCCGCGGAGAAGGGGACGGTGACGCCGTCCACCTCGAAGCCCGCCGGTCCGATCACCACCGCGGCGGTGACGGGTTCGCCGTCGAGGGTGACGCGCAGACGCGGGGCCGAGCCGGGGGCGCCGGGTACGACGTCCACGCGCAGGCCCTCGCTGCGGTACCCGCCGACGAGGTCGGCGAGCGGTGGCACCTGCGGCAGCGGGTACTCGGTCAGGCGCACCGCCGCGCCCGCGACGGTTCCGGTCAGCCGGCGCCGGCCGTCGCGGCCGAACTCCGTCCGCAGCTCGCCGCCGACGCCGCCGTCCGCCGCGCGCCAGCGCAGCACGCCGTGGGCGTAACTCGGGTCGGTCACCCGGAGGCCGTCGACGTGGACCCGGTGCCGGGGCGGGTCGGTCGCGCGGCCCAGGACGTAGACCGAGAGGCCGCCGTCCGCGGTGCCGTACAGGCCCGTCCACGGGTACAGGGCCCCGGCGAGGACGGAGTCCAGGTCCCGCCGGATCGACGGCCAGCCCGCCGCGCCGTCCCGCGCCAGCCGGCGGGCCTCCGACTTGCGGGTGAGCAGGGTGCGCAGCCGGTGTGCCGCCTCCGGCCCGGGCCGCCGGGGGACGCCCCGGGCGGCGGCCTGCAGGGCCAGGTCCTCGCGCCGGGCCAGCAGGGCGCGTTCGTCGGCTCCGAGGTCCGGCGGGGCCCAGTGCGCGACGGCGGCCGCGGGATCCCGGACGTAGCGCTCGCGCAGGGCGCCGTCCTCGCCGAGGGCCAGGGCGAAGCGGGCGCCCGGGGTGTCCTCCTGCCAGTGGTAGCCGGCCGGGACGCGGAAGTCGGCGAAGCCGCGGAGGGCGGCGAGTTCGCGGGGGCCGTACGCGTCGACGACCCGCAGCGGGCCGTCGGGCGGGCGGACGGTCCGGCCGGGTTCGAGCAGGCCGAGGCGTTCGAGCACCCGCGGGTCGGCCGGGGCGGCGACGGCGGGCGGCAGGTACCAGGTGGAGGCGCTGGTGACGGTGCGCTGCACGGCCGGGTCGCGCAGGGCGGCGACGGTGTACCGGGCGGTGACGGGGTCGAGGCCCCGGTAACGGGCGCCGATGTAGTTGACCACGGTGTGGTCCGGCCCGTAGACCTCCTCCAGCCGGTCCAGCAGGACGGGCAGGTGGCGGTTGGTGAACCCGGCGCGCCGGTAGTCGAGTTCGCCGACGATGCCGACCTGCCAGAGCACCAGGTGCAGGCCGGGGTCGAGGCGTCGTCCGCGGATCAGCAGGTCGGAGGCCTCGAAGGTCTGCATGCCGGGGGTGCTCGGGTCCACGCCGAGGTCGGCGCAGAGCACGTCCAGGGCGCTGATGCCGGGGCGCATCACGGCGGTGTGGCCCTCGCGGCGGGCGATCCGCACGGCGCGGTGGCTGGACAGCACGAAGATGCCCGGGTGGCCGTAGAAGACCGCCGCCACCCGGCGCCCGGCCCGCACGAAGTGCAGGACCGCCTCCGACATCTGGACGTACGTCAGGTAGCGGTCCTTCGCGTCGTCGTAGAGGACGCCGAGGTCGTAGGCGTCCGGGCGCCAGGCGTTGATGCGCACGATCGTCGCGGGATCGGCCACGCAGTGGAAGACGTGGTCGGCCTCGCGGAGCAGGCGCTCGTCGGCGCGGGTGAAGCCGGCGGCCTCGATGCCGGAGCCGAGGACGGTCAACTCGCCCTTCTGCTCGGACGGTTCACCGCCCGGCGGGCCGGCCGCGGCGATCGCGCGGGACAGTTCGGCCCACCGGGCCTGGTGCTCGCGGCGGGAGGGGAAGCGGTCGAAGGGGCGCGTGTAGCGGTGCGCGGAGCGGCGGTCGGGGTCCATGCGGCGGCGCGGGCCTTCAGCGGTCGTCGCCGGTGACCATCTGGGTGACCTGCGGGGGCAGCGCGTCCACCAGGAGCGGCGGGTCGAGTTGGACGGGCGGGTCGAACTCGAAGACGGCCTGGGTGCTCTGCGGCGGGGTCATCAGCACCGGTGCTCCGGACGCGAGGGCTCCCGGAGCCGGGGCGGCGTCCGCGACGGTGCCGCCGTCGTCGTCCAGGATCAGGTCGATGTCCACGTCGATGTCCACGACGTCGACGGGCGGGGTGTTGGCGGTCAGGGTGGTCATGGCGGTCACTCGTCCCCTCGGGGCCGCGGGCGGAGGCGGGTTCATGCTACTGAACGGACGTTCGGCCGGACAGGGGGTCGGACAACCGGGCAGCTGCGGAGCAGCGGAGTGCCGGCCGGGCGGCGGATGGGCCGCGCGGCCGGCACGGTACGGACGAGGTGTCCGTGGGGGGATCCCGTCAGAGCAGCACGCTGGCGGCGATCGGGGCGATGGTCTTGACGATGTCCCAGAAGCTGTCGGCCTCGACGCCGGGGGTGTTGCCCAGGGCGCTGCCGGTGCGGCCGGTGCGGTCGATCGGAGGGGCCAGTCTGGGGAGCTGCGGGGTGGG
>NZ_JBIVVI010000909.1:0-3804 GCF_044757675.1 Kitasatospora sp. NPDC091257 | reverse complement strand
CCGGGAGGGGAGGACCCGGCGGAGCAGGACCTCGTGGACCTCCGGGTCCGGGTCGGCGACGCCGTCGGACAGGACGAGGAGCCGGTAGTCGCGGTCGGCCGCGTCGAGGACGGTGGACAGGACGGCGCCGCCGGTACCGAGGCCGCAGACGACCAGCGTGGTGATGCCGCGCTCGCGCAACTGCCGGTCGAGGTCGGTGGTGGACAGGGCCCCGTAGCGGGTCTTGCGCACGAGGATGTCGTCGTCCCCGGGCGCCAGGTGCTCGTGGACGGCGGCGGCGGGGTCCTCGTGGTGCATGGCGCGGTGCCGGGCCAGCGGCGCGAAGGTGGCGTTGGCGGCCGGGACGGCGTCCCAGTCGGCCTCGGTGAAGCCGACGCGCACGTGGGCGATGGTGCCGCCCTCGGCGCGGACGTCGGCGATCGCCCCGGCCACCCGGCCGAGCAGGGCCTCGCGGTCCCCGTCCCCGGGCAGCGCGGCCAGGATCGCGGGCTGGCAGTCCAGGACGAGGAGGGCGGTGTGCGCGGGATCGAGTGCCCGGTCGGTGCTCATGCGGGTGTCCTCCGTACGGATGGTGCGGCCGGCGGGGTGTCCGGTACGGCGTCCGGCCGCGTCCGGTCGGGTCGGGGAAGCAGGAAGGGGGTGGCGAGGATGAGCAGTCCCGCGACCGTGAGGGCGGTGCGCGGGCCGGTGGCGTCGGCGAGCAGCCCGCCGAGCGCGGTGCAGACGGCGATGGACGCCTGCTGGCCGATCGACCAGGCCGACAGGGTGCGGGCGACGAGGTGCTTGGGCGTGCGTTCGAGCCGGTAGGTGGCGAGCACCGGGTTGAACAGGCTCATGTTGATGATGATCGCCAGCTCGACGGCCATCACGGTGACGAGCCCGACCACGCCGGGGCGGACGAAGGCCAGACCGATCAGCCAGACGGCCCGCAGGGTGCCGACGACCCGGAAGACCCGGTCCCGCCCGTGGCGCTCCACGACCCGCCGGGCCAGCCGGGAGCCGATCAGCCCGCCGAGGCAGGGGGCGGCGAAGGCGAGGCCGTACTCCCAAGGAGCGAAGTGGAGTTGGCGCAGGAGAAGGACGGCGAGCACCGGCTCGGTGGCCATGATCAGACCGGAGACGAGCATGTTGTTGAGGTAGAGCGCCCGCAGACCGGGGTCGCCCAGGATGTGTCGCCAGCCGTCGAGCACCGCGCCGGCCCGGAGCGGGCTCCCGCCGTTCCGGGCCGGGTTCCCGCCGGCCCGGACGGGCGGCTCCTCCCGGTCACGGATCGCGATGATGCCCAGCGCGGAGAGCAGGTAGCCGAGCGCGTCGGCCACCACGGTGGTGACCGGCCCGAACCAGCCGATCGCCGCCCCGCCGAGCGGCGGCCCGATCGCGATGGAGCTCCAATTCGTGGACTCGAAGCGCGCGTTGGCCACAAGCAGGTCCTCCGGCCGGACGAGCGCCTTGAGGTAGGCCCCACTGGCCGCGCCGAACGCGATCTTGGCCGCGGCGATCACGATCGAGACCACGAGCAGCTGGACGAAGCCGAGCCACCCGAGGGCGTAGGCCACCGGGATCGTCGCCATGGCCGCGAACCGGATCAGGTCCGTCGCGATCATGACCGGCCGCTTGCGCCGGAACTCCACCCACGGCGCGAGCGGCACCGCGACCAGCGCACCCACCGCGGGCCCCACCGCGGACAGCGCGGACACCTCGGCGGGCCCGGCGTGCAGCACCAGGACGGCGATCAGCGGCAGTGCCCCGAACCCCAGTCCGGACCCGTACGCGCTCGCCGCGTACGCCGCCCACAGCCATCCGAACCGCCGGCCCAGTCGTTTCCCGCCCGTCATGCGCGATGCGCTCCCCTCGACGTCCCGACCCCGGCCGAACAAACCGGGGTTGACCGGTGAGAGCCAATCGGTCGCCACTACGGCAGGTCAAACAACCGATTCACCCACTCCGCACAACCTCTGGTTGTTCTCTAAGGTGGGTCGCGTGGACCTCGAAGCAGTACGCACCTTCGCCGCCATCGCGGAGGCCGGCCAGTTCCAGAAGGCCGCCGTCGACCTGTCCGTCACCCAGCAGGCCGTCTCCAAGCGCGTCGCCGCACTGGAGCGCGACCTCGGCGTGCGGCTGTTCACCCGCACCCCGCGCGGCGCCGAACTGACCATCGACGGGCAGGCGTTCCTGCCCCACGCCCGCGAGCTGCTGCGGGTCGCCGAGCGGGCGGTCGCGTCCGTGCGCGCCGGCCGCCGCCCGCTGCGGGTCGACGTGATCAACTCACGCGGCGCGGTCTCGGGCCTGATGCGCGGCTTCCACCGCAGCCACCCCGACATCGACCTCGACGTGCTGATGCTGTTCGACATCGACACCGCCGTCGCCGCCATCCGCTCCGGCACGATCGACGCGTCCTTCCGCGCCGTCGCCGCGCCCGGCAGGCCCCTGCCCGAGGACATCGAGTCCGTCCGGGTGCTCGACGAACCGCTCCAACTCCTCACCGGCCCCGACCACGCCCTCGCGGACGCCGGATCCGTGACCGTCGCCGAACTGGTCGGCCACCGGATCTGGATGCCCGGCATCGCCCCCGGCACCGAGTGGGGCGCCTACTACGCCGACCTGGTCGCCGAGTTCGGCCTCACCATCGAGGCCACCGGCCCCAACTTCGGCTCCGACGTGCTCCTCGACACCATCGCCGACACCCCGGCCCTGGCCACCTTCATGAGCGAGCGGACCCGCC
Source organism: Kitasatospora sp. NPDC091257 (assembly GCF_044757675.1). Classification (NCBI taxonomy): domain Bacteria; kingdom Bacillati; phylum Actinomycetota; class Actinomycetes; order Kitasatosporales; family Streptomycetaceae; genus Kitasatospora; species Kitasatospora sp. NPDC091257. The sequence goes on along the minus strand of NZ_JBIVVI010000909.1, from coordinate 1,082 downwards.
TCGTCTGGCCCGCCGGCCACGGCCTGCGCCGCATCCCGGTGACCGACCCGACGCCCGTCTACCCCCACTCCCTCCTCTGGCACCGCGACAACCCCCACCCGGCGCTGCCCACGCTCCGCGCCCACCTCGCGGCCGCCCCCGCGGACCCCGCCGCCCCGGACACCTGGACCCCCGCCTGGGCCCTCCCCCACTGACCGCCCGAACCGGCCCGGCCCACCCCGGCCCGAACCGCCCGGCCAACGCGAAAGGGACAGAGCCGGACCAACCGAAACAGCGGCCACGGCGGGGGCGTGCTCCACCCCGCCCGGGATCCCCGCCGGCGGCCACCCGTGAGAGGGACGTGGCCGGAGGGCGCGATGCACCGCCGTCGGGCGTAATGGAAGGACCCGCCCCGGCGGACTGCACCGGGGTGCCGGGGTCGATCGAGCCGGTGTCGAGTGCCCGCGCGGGAGCAGAACGGCGGCGGGAGCAGGACGGCGGCGGGAGCAGGACGGCGGCGGGCAGGGATGAGCGGTGAACAGCGATGAGCGGTGAGCAGCTGTCCGGCGCGGCGCGACCGGACCGGCCGGAGGGGCACGGCGAACGCCTGCTGGGCACGCTGCTCGATCAGACCCATGAGCTGCCGCCCCAGCTGATCGCCCCGCTGGTCGCCGCCGCGGTGCGCGGGCTCGGCGGCCGCGACCCGGCGCTCCTGCTGCAGGACTACGGCCAGCTGGTGCTGGTGCCGTTGCCGGGGCGGGGGTTGGCCGCCGGGGAGCCGGTGCCGATCGACGGCTCCCCCGCGGGTGCGGCCTTCCTGCGCGGTCTCGCCGTCGAGGAGCCGCGGCCCGACGGGGTGCGGATGTACCTGCCGTTGCTGGACGGCGGCGACGAGGTGGGGGTTCTGGCCCTCACCCTGGACGCGGTCGACGAGGGCGACCGGCTGCTGCTGCGGCGCCTCGCCGCCCTGGTCGCCGATCTGCTGGTCACCAAGAGCGGCTACACCGACCGGATCTTCCAGGCCCGGCGCCTCGAACCGATGAGCGTGGCCGCGGAGATCCAGTGGTCGCTGCTGCCACCGCTGTCGCTGTCCGTTCCGCAGG
>NZ_JBIVVI010000908.1:0-3806 GCF_044757675.1 Kitasatospora sp. NPDC091257 | reverse complement strand
GGGTGGCGTGACAGGGGCCGGGCGGTTCCGTCGGCAGCGGCGGCTGTTCCTCTCGGTGGCGATCGACACGTTCGGCTCCGGCGTCTTCCTGCCGCTGTCGCTGCTGTTCTTCGTCACCGTCCAGCACTTCCCGGCGGCCGCCGCGGGCACCGCCGTGACGGTCGGGTCGATCGCGTCCTTCGCCGTCGTGCCGCTCTGCGGACGGCTCGTCCAGGCGGCGGGGCCCAAGTCCTGTCTGCTCGTCAGCAACGTCCTGACCGCGCTCGGGTACGGCCTGTTCCTCGCGGCCGGGAACCTGCCCACCGTGGCCGCCGTGAGCTTCCTCGTGACGGCCGCCGACCGCCTCTACGGGGCCGCCTGGCCCACGCTGGTGGCGCGGTTCGCGAAACCGGCGGAGCTCACCGAGTGGTTCTCCGCGGTCACCGTGCTCAAGACCACCTCGCTGGGGGTCGGCACGCTGGGGGCGACCGCCCTGATGGCGCTCGCCGGCGGACACGGCCTGCGGGTCGCGCTCGCCCTGAACAGCGCGAGCTCCCTGCTCGCGGCCGTCCTCCTGCTCGGGGTCACCGTGCCGGCCGCCGAGCGGCCCGCGCGCAGGGCAGCCAGGTCGAACACCCGGGCGGCGCTCCGCGACCGGCCCTTCATGTCCCTGGTCGCGTCCCAGACGCTGCTGTCGGCGGCCTGGCTGATCCCGACGGTCGCCTTCCCCGTCTACCTGGTGGAGAGCCTCCACCAGGCCGCCTGGTGGCCGACCGTCGTGGTCGCCGTCCGCTACGCCACCGCCACCGCCCTGCAGATGCGGATCAGCCGCCGGCTCTCCGGCTGGAGCCGCTCGCGGGTCCTGCGCCTGTCGATCGGCGCGGTGGCCGTCGCCATCGCCCTGACCGCGGCCGTCTCCACCGCCCCGCACGCCCTCCAGGGCCCGCTCGCCGTCCTGGTGGCGGCGGTCCTGGCCCTGGCCGAACTGGCCTCGAAGCCCACCGCGGCCGCGGCGGCGGTCGCCATGGCCCCCAAGGGCGACGAAGGCCCGTACATGTCCCTGTTCCAGCTGACCTGGACGGTGTCCTACGCGGTCGGACCGGCCGTCATCGGCCTGGGCCTGCAGAACCCCCCGCTGCTCTGGACCGCACTGGCCCTCTGCGTGGCCGCCGCCGCCCTGGCCCACCGCCTCCGCACCCCACTGCGCCGCCCCGCGGTGCAACTCCCGCACGCCGCACGCGATCTACGGGAGGAGGCCGAAGTCCCGTAGAGCGGCGCCACCCCTTCAACCATCCTGCCGCAGCGATCGGTCGGTGTCTCCGCACGCCGACTCCCCTGCACCGCCCGGGGGATCCGCACCAGCAGGCCGACCCTCCGGGGCCCGGCAGGTGTCAGCGCCGTACCGGCAGCTCGTCGACGAGCCCGTAGGCGCGCAGCTGGTAAGGGAGCGCGGCCGGGCGGCGCCACTGGAGATCGAGACCGCAGGCGCCGAGGACGGCGCCGAAGGCGTGCCGCATCGCGTCCTGGACGGCGGTGCGGGCCCGGGCGGCGCGCTCCGCGGCGGGGGTGTCGCCGTCGGCGGCGGCGGACAGCCGGCGGGAGGGGTTCCAGTGGAGGTCGGCGACGCCGGTGGTGTCGTCCCCGTCCTCGACGGCCGGGCACGGCGTGAGGGTGATGCCGGGCGCGTGGAGGTGGTCGGCGACCGGCAGGCCGGCGAGCCCGGCGGTGCGGCGCACCGCGGCGACGACGTCCGCGCTGATGCCGAGGTCCTGCGGGCGGGAGCCGGCCGGGGCCGGGGCGGCGGCGTCCTGGCCGGTGGCCGGTGCGGGTCCGTCGGCCCGGCCGACCCTGGTCTCCCCGCCGAGCCGGCCGGCCACGACCTCGATGCCGAAGGCCGGCAGGAACTCGGCGAACGCGTTCCGCATGGTGCTGCCGACGACCCGTCGGGCGGCGAACGCCGGCTGCTGGGGCTGTTCCATGGCCGCGGCGGCCGCCAGCCGGGGGCCGGGCTCCCAGTGCAGGGCGATCAGTCCGGCGCAGTCGTCGGAGTCGTCGTGCGGCCGGGCCGGGCGCAGGTGGACGCCGGGCCCGTGTCCGCCGTACCCGACGGGCAGGCCGGCCAGCAGGAGCGCCTCGGTGACGCGGTCGACGAGCACCGGGTCGGTCCGGTGCCCGCCCGGGGACGTGCGTTCCGCAGCCGTGTCCACGCCGTCCTCCTCCGGGCCCCGGGCGGCGGCCGACCGCCGGCGCCCCGAGCGTACGGCGTACCCGGACGGCCCGTCGGCGAATCCCGGAACCGGTCCGCGGCGGCCCCGCCCGGCCGGGAGGCGGCTACAACCAGCCGCGCCGGGCGGTCTTCAGCCCGGCCTCGAAGCGGCTCGCCGCGTCGAGACGCTCCATCAGGGCGGCCATCTGCCGCCGGACGGTCCGCACCGAGACGCCGAGCCGCTTGGCCGCCGCGTCGTCCGTGAGCCCGGTGGACAGCAGCCGCAGCAGCTCGCGCTCCCCGGCGGTCAGGCTCAGCGGGGCCACCCCGTCCCGGTCGTCGGCGATCGGGACGGCGGTCTCCCAGGTCTGTTCGAACAGGGCGACCAGGGACGCGACGATCCCCGGCTCGCTGGTGCACAGCGCGCCGGCCCGGGTGTTCTCCGGGTCGATCGGCACCACGGCCGTGCTCCGGTCGAAGACCAGCATCCGCGGCGGCAGCACCGGCGCGGTCCGCACCTCGCCGCCGAGGCCGGCCATCCAGCGGACGTAGTCGAGGGTCTCCGGGGCGTCGTGGATGCTGTCCTGGTAGATGGTGCGCAGGCTGACCCCGCGCCGCAGGGCGTCCTCGTCCAGCGGCCGGGACGCGGCCAGGCTGGCCGCGGACTGGGCGCCGCCGGGCATCACCGCCAGGACCTCGCTGGTCAGCCGGGAGGTCAGCACCTCCAGCTTGTCCTGGATGGCGTCCAGGCCGAGCAGCCGCTCGCGGTCGCCCACCGGGTTGTCGGCCCGTACCTTCGCGTACTCCCCCAGGGCGCGCGCGACGGCGGCCTTGGAGGCGGCGACCTCCTGCTGCCGGCGCGCGAGTTCCTCCTCCTGACGGCGCAGCAGGATCTCCAGTCCGCGCTCCGGGCTGACCGGCCGCAGGGTGCCGGGCCGTTCGCGGGAGGCGCGCAGCAGGGTGAGGTCGGCGAGCCGGTCGAGGGCCGCGCGCACGGCGGCCTCGGGGAGGCCGAGCCGCTCGCAGAGTTCCGCGACCCCGCCCTCGGGGTCGGCGAGCATTTCCCGGTAGACGGCTTCCGCAGTGGCATCCAGCCCCAGCAGTTCCAGCACTTCTCGACCCCTGATCCCCGTGGACGGTTCCGTATGCCCGGTCGGCCCGGGGCTGATCATTCCTTCGGCCGGAACGCCCTCGCAAGGGCATGATCCGGTCAACGCCCCACCCGGGCCGTCGACGCCCTCGGCGGGGCCCGCACAAAGGCGGAATTCGGGCCGCTGCCCGGTGCGGTGTTGCAGCATGCTGCCTGTCCTGATCCTGCCCGCGGATTCGCTTCCCGTGACGGGCCGGGGAGCGGGAGGATTCCCGGTGCGCGCACTCCCCGTCTTTCCGGACACCCAGAACTGCGGTCTCCCTCAGCGCAGTTCCCGCACAGAACAGGACTCGCCCGTGTCCGTCCGTCCAGTTGCCGCCGTCCTCCTGACCCTCGCCCTCGCCGGCTCCGTCGCGCCGGCCTTCGCCGCCGGTTCGACCGCCCCCGACGCCGCCCCGTCCGCCGCCCAGGGCCCGGGCGGGGGGATCGGCTGGGACGGCCCCGCCGCTCTCTCGATCGGCTGGGACACCC
>NZ_JBIVVI010000907.1:0-3814 GCF_044757675.1 Kitasatospora sp. NPDC091257 | reverse complement strand
GGGGTCAAGGGGTCGCAGGTTCAAATCCTGTCGTCCCGACAGTGATGTCGGAAGGCCGTTGGCCGGGTTAACGCCCAGGTCAACGGCCTTTTCCGTGACGGTGCATCAGATTCGGCGAGCATTCGTTCGTATGCGCTTGGGGACCAGTTGGGGACCAGGTGGTCCCGAAGTGGTTGAATCCGGGGGGTGAGGCGCCTCCGAAGGAGCGTTTCCGGCCCCGAAATTGACCACCCACAGTGACCGATATCAAATCTTGACCAACGATTTTTCGACACCCTATGACGCAATCCTGCCATGTTTTCGGGCAGTTGGGCGACTGTCTTCGAATCTGTCAAGACGTCAGCCGATTTCGTGACCTCGTGTCGGAGGTGTCGCGCGGATCCTCCCCGGACGCGTCTGTGTGCCCGTCGGGGTCTGCCTGCTACCCGTGATCATCTACGCACAGTGATCATCGTCGAGACGGTGCGGGTGGGCGGAGCGGCCTACGACCACGAGTGCGCGGAGGGCGCAGTATCAGACGAGGTCCGAGCCGCCTGCCCGGCCGCCCGGCCGAGGTGGCCACGCGATGGCTTGGTCCGCACATACCCGGGCCTCGGGCTCGCCGGTGAGGACCTGGTGCCTACGCTGCATGCGGCCGAGGGCGGGGCCGGCTGGTGATCTGAGTCGGAGGCTTGCCGTCGGTCGGGCACGAGTCGTCCCGGACCTTGTTCGCGACAGGCCTCGGACTCCTGTGGTACCCAGGAGTCCGTCGATCATGGCCCGGAGCGGGCCGCAGTACGAGGGGGACTCTGTGACCGGGCCGTCCATGCCAAGCCGTCCTTCCGGGCCGCCGCCCGCACCCGGGACACCGTCGCGGCCGACCGCCCCGCCGGCGCCGACGGCCGCCCCGGTCCGTCGCGGCGGGATCGATCTCCAGGGGTGGAGCGCTGTGGTGACCGCCGCCGTCGCGGTCGTCACCCTCGGCGCCGGCTTCGCGGGCGGCTTCTACACCCAGGCCCAGGTGACCGACGGCTCCCGGCCGCAGTCGGCCGTCACGGTGACCGTGCCCGGTCCGACCGTCACGGTGACGGGCCCCACGGTGACCGCATCCCCGGCGGGCAGTCCGGGCTCCGCGCCGGTCCTGAACCCGTTGCCCAGTGGGATGGCCGGCAGCCCGACACCGACCGTGGTGCGGGTCATCAGTGCCTCCCCGGACGGCGGTCAGGGCGGAACGAAGTCGGTCCTCACCGGCCGGGGCTTCCCGCCCAACGAGGTCGTCCGGGTGTCCTTCATCATCAAGGGCGACCTCGGGGAGGACTACAAGACACGCGACCTGCGCGACACCATGACGGACGCCACCGGGGCGTTCTCCGTCGAGGTGGTGATCCCCTCCGACCTGAAGTACGACGCGAACCTGAACGCGTACCTGCGTGCCCGCACGACTGCCACGAAGACCGAGACGGTGTTCGACCTCATCGCCTGATCGGTGCAGGTCGGTCCGCCGAAGCCGTCCTGCCGGCTCGTCCTGGGCCAGGCACAGTGCCTGGCCCAGCTCCAGCCGCCGCAGGTTCACCAGGACCAGCGCGGTCCGCGCATCCGCTGAGTTCCCTACTAACTGGGGCACGCCAGCTCGATGGCGGCGGAACCGAGCGTCAGCAGACTGACGTCAGGCCCGTCAGGGCCGGAGACGTTGGCGGCGTCGGCGATCCGGATGGCGCTGTTGACCAGGAGATCCCCCACCTCCGTGCAGGAAGGCCCCTTGCGCCACTTCAGGCAGCGACTGCTGTTGCTTCGGCGCGTGGGCACGATCTCGGCGGTGTGGGGCCAGTGCCTCCACCAGGTGCTCGCGCGAACCATCATCAGGCATCATGCGGCCTGGATGTGGCAGGCCCTGACCTACGGTTTCTGGACTGAGCGGACTGTCCGTCACCACCTTTCGACCGCTGGGGGTCAAGGGGTCGCAGGTTCAAATCCTGTCGTCCCGACTGGAGTTCTCTCCAAAGTCGCAGGTCAGAGGCCGTTTTCTCGTTCGCGAGGAAGCGGCCTTCGGCGTGCTCTGGGGCCTGCCTCTCACATTCGTCTCACGGTTTTCACGGTTCGACGGCGGGGCTGGGGACCGCTCGGCGCTGCGTGCTGGTGACTGTATGCGCTCATTATCCCGTATGTCTGATGCCGTGCACCGGCGTGACGCACTGTTCCGGCGACGAGGGAGGCGGCGCGACGCGCTCTGCGCTCAGTGTCCGGTCGTCATGTACCTGGAGTTCGTAGCCGCGAAGGTCATGGTTCCAGTCCCGGGCCATGTTGCTGACCGGCGCGAGCAGTTCGCGCCAGTCGGTCGACACGATAAGGGCACGGATGCGGTCAGGCGCGACCTGTTTGTCACGCTGGAGCAGCTCAGCGTACTTCGCGACCTCGTGCAACGCCTTACGCGACGTGGACGTCGCACGCTTCAACTCGATGCTTACCCACAGGCCGTGTCGATCGCGAGCGAGGATGTCAATCCAACCCCTCGTACGGAGCGGCGCGTCGCTCAGCGCAAACTCGCAGCGGACCAGGGTCAGTCCTGGTTCGAGAACGTCCAGCTGTTCCGCCAAGAGGTCCCGGAGCTGATGTTCGAGTAACGCGGTCATGAGCGATGACCGTGGCGGTGCGGGCTGACAAGGAGCCCAAGGCGGCGGGAACTCGCCCCCGCCGAGCTGATTGTCATCCTGGCTGGGGTGACGACCGCCCTCTGGTTGCGAACTCTAGTGGTGTGAGCGCGGGCTTGGGAGCTCGATGGGGTCGGCTGAGGTGAGGCCGTGGTCGACGGCGTCGCGGGCGGTCTGGGTGATGAGGTGGCCGTAGATGTTCGCGGTGGTGGACGGGGCGGCGTGCCGCAGGGTCTTGGAGACGACGGTGAGGGGGACGCCGGCGGTGATGGAGATGGTGGCCGCGAGGTGGCGAAGGTCGTGGACGGTGGTGCGCGGGAGGCCGAACTCGCGGCAGAGGTAGTGGAAGTGGTTGAGGACGTAGGCGGGGGTGAAGGGGGCGTCCGTCGGGGTGGTGGAAGACGAAACCGCCATCGTCCGCACGGAATTGTGAGGGACTCTTGTCCTCGGCGCGGTGGTGCAGCGCGATGGCGACGCGAGGGGATATGGCGACCCAGGCTTTGCTGGAGCGGGTCTTCGGTGAGGTGATGATCAGGCGGTTGTCGTCGATGACGGAGAGCGTGCAGCGGATGTAGAGGACACGTTCGGGTAGGTGGACGTCGTTCCAGTGCAGGCCGAGGGCTTCGCCTTTGCGGATGCCGGTGCCGATGAGGATCTCGATGAGGTCGGCGAAGGCGCGGTCTGTGGCGTGGCAGCAGTCGAGGAAGCGGATCGCATCCGGCGCGGTCCAGATGTGGCGCTTCCCGCCGCGGGTCTCAGGATGACTGTGGGGCGGGCCGGGTTGTAGGGGAGCCGGCGGTGGCGGACGGCGTCGCCGAGGGCGCTGGAGAGCGTGGCGAGGCGGCGGTGGACGGTGACCTGGCCGCGTCCGGCGGCGAGTTGGGTGTGGGTGAAGGCGGAGGCTGTTGCGCTTCCTGCGGATCACCATCCGCACGGTGCTGGCGCTTGCCGGCCGGCGCCCCCGACATCGCCCACGACAAGGGCGTACCCGGCCGGGCTCAGCTGTACATCGACGGCCGCCTGGTCGGCGAGACCGACATGCCGGTCACCACCCCGATCGCCGTCAACCCCGGCGGCATGGCCTGCGGCGCCAGCCCCGGTTTTGCGAACTCCCATCAACGACGGCAGCTTGGGCGGCGGTGCGGGCGCATCAGCCCGGCCCGAGTCGGTCACAGCGCAGCCCCCTG
>NZ_JBIVVI010000906.1:0-3816 GCF_044757675.1 Kitasatospora sp. NPDC091257 | reverse complement strand
GGGGACGGCGACGCGGCCAGGGCGCTGGTCAGCCAGCCCGGCATCGCCGTGGGGGCCGCACCGGCGAAGCTGTACGGGTCCTGGTCGTGGTTGCGGGAGAGCCGGGGCGCGAGCACGAAGGTGTACCCGACCATCAGCACCAGGGCGAGCAGGGCGGCGATCCGGGGGACGGTGATCCGCAGCATCAGCGGGCCCCCCGCTCGGGCCGGCCGCCGACCCGAGCGGGCTCAGGCCCTTCCTCGAACCCGTCCTCCTCCACGGCCGTCGGGGCGGGCTCCCCGGCGTGCGGCGGTTCGGTCCGTTGGACGGGCAGGGACGCGGTCACGAGTTCCTCGGCGGTGTCGGCGGCCCTGGCGGCGACGGCCCGCTGGGCCCGCGCCTCGCGGCGGGCGCCGACGAAGGAGATCGCCAGCGGCGCGAGGCCGGTGAACAGGCTGACCCCGGCCCAGAAGCGCAGGATCCAGATGTCGTGGTGCAGCGTGAAGCTCGCGCCGAGCAGTCCGCCCGCGACCGCCGCCCACAGCAGGTGCAGCCGGAACGTCGACAGCGACTCGGCGCTGCGCAGGTCGCCCTTGGCGGTGACGGCGTAGGCGAGCGGGCGGCGCAGCAGTGCCGCGATCGCGGCGGCCACGTAGACCGGGCCGGCGAACAGGGCGAGGCCCATGCCGGCCATGCCGATCTCGCGCCGCTCGTGCGCGGCCAGGTTGAACCGGCGCAGCCACAGCCACAGCACGAGCCAGCTGCCCATGCTGGCGCCCCACAGGGCCATCCAGTGGGTGCTGTTGAGGTGGATGGAGGTGATGCCGAGGGCCAGGTAGACGGAGGTGGCGAGACTGCCGAGGACGGTGGTGAGCGCCACGCTCGGGTAGTAGAACTGGACCAGGCCGTAGAGCACGCGCTGGCGGAGCCGCAGCTTGATGCCCGAGCGCAGCCGGCTCTTGAGCAGGATCTCCCAGATGCCGTAGGCCCAGCGCTTCTGCTGGTTGAAGTAGTCGGTCCAGGAGGTCGGGCCCTCGCCGACGGCGAGGACGTCGGGGGTGTAGACGCCCTTCCAGCGCTGGCCGGTCCCCGGATTGACGGAGGCCTGGACCCGCATGCTGGTGAGGTGGTCCTCGATGATCGAGTCCTGGTAGCCGCCGATCTGCTGCCAGGCGCTGGGCCGGTACAGGTGGTTGGTGCCGATCAGCAGCGGGGCGTCCATGCCGTTGCCGCCGCGCTCGACCAGACCGGAGAACAGGTACTGCTGCACGGAGGCGCCGTGGGCGACCCAGTTGTCGTACATGTTGCCGTACACCTGGGGGGCGACCACGAAGGCGACGTCGGGGTCGCGGAAGTAGCCGAGGGTGCGCTCCAGGAAGCAGGGCAGCGGGACGTGGTCCGGGTCCATCTGGGCCACCACGTCGTAGCCGTGCTCGTGCTCGGCGCGCCAGGAGTTGTGGTTGCCGGACTTGGTCTTGGCGCGGAACTCGCCCTCGGCCTGGTTGTACTCCGGGCGCCCCTTGCGGCTGAAGTGGTTGACGCCGAGTCGGGCGGCCATCTTCTTGACGCGGTCGTCGTCGCCCTCGTCGAGGATCCAGACGTCGACCTGACCGTCGTACTCGATCCGCAGCATCGCCGCGAGGGTGCGCTCGACGATCTCGATCGGCTCCTTGGAGGGCACGATCGTGGTGAGCACCGCGACCCGCAGACCGGGCGGCGGGGTGACCGGCACCGGGTCCTTGGCACGGAACGCGAAGACCCAGACCGCGAGGTTCTGAACCAAGCGGATGACTTCCACCGTGATAACTGCACAGAAGCAGATTCTGGCGAGGTTGATCCGCCAGTCCGGGGACCAGCCCACACCGGAGCCGGGAATGTGTTCGGGGAGGAGCAGCCAGCCGACGAAGGCGAGGCCGGCGAGTGCGTTGACGGTCACCAGGAGGGTCGTGACGAACGTGACGCCGCGCGAGGAGACCGAGCGGTAGCGAACGGCGGCGCCGTCCTCACCGGTCGTCAGCGGGCCGACGGTCTCGGCACATGCGACGTAGGCCCGTTGGGCCGCGCTGTTGCGCAGGTCCCGGCGGACGATGCGCCGTTCGTGCCGGGACCGGGGCAGGACGCGTCCGTGGCGTCCGCGCACCCGGCTGCTCCGCTTCGCCGCCCGTTCGTCGGTGGAATCCACCAGTCAACCCCCGTACAGCCGCTCCGTCGTACCGAAGCGCTGGTTCCCTGCTCTGTCACCGCCCACCGGCGCCGGACACCCGGCCGCCGTTCGGCGGCAACGGCGTGTCGGCGCCCCTCAGGGGCCTCGCTGATAGTCGTTCAATCGGTCAGCATACGGGCCGTGGTCGAGCGATCTCAGCCCGGGGCCGGGGCCGGGCGCGCCAGGGCCCGCAGGCTCCGCGGGAGGGCGGGCCCGCGGGTGGGGCGAGCGTCAGGGTGTGATCTTGACGGAGTTCGCGATCTGGTCCATCAGCGCCAGCGGGGGAGCCTCCGCCGCCTGGTCGAGGCAGATCTGGAGCACGGGGACGGTGGTGGCCCCGGCCGCCGGGGTGACCTGGAGGACGCCGCAGTAGCTGTCCGGCGTGGAGGAGGCGCTGGACATCGGGACGTGCCACAGCGCGAGGTAGCCGTCCAAGCCCTGGATCTTGACGGCCGACTGCTTGACCGGCTCCGGCGGGGCCGGCGCGTCGGCGCCGTAGCGGGTGTTGTAGAGCAGCTGGCCCATGCCGAGCACCAGCGACTTCGGATCGGACCAACCACCGTTGAACACCCGGAGGTTCTGGACGACCAGGCCGCGGGTGCAGGCTCCGCTGCCGTGGCCCACGCAGGCGTACGGGCTGACCGCGTAGCGGACCTCGTTCGGGGCCTTGGCGTCGACCTGGACCTGCCAGTCCTGCGGCAGCATGAAGTTCATCTTCGAGTCCTGGCCGACGATCTGCCGGCCGCCGGGCAGCTGCTGGCCGCCGGTCAGGGCGGTGCCCATGAAGCCGTTCGGGCTCTTGGGGTCGGCGGCGACCGTCGGGGACGCGGTCGGATCGGCCTTCGCCGAGCCGGGCTTGGCGGTCTTGTGACCGACCACGTAGCCGGCTCCCGCCATGGCCACCGACAGCACCACGGCGCCGACGGCCAGGAGCACCCGGCGCTTGGTGCGGTCCGGCTCGACGGTCTCGAACACCACCGAGGTGGGAATCGGCCTGGGACCCGGCACGGCGGGCGCGGCCTGCGCCGCCGGTGCGACGGGCTGGGTCGGTACGGAAGGCGGCGTCGGCGCGGCCGGCACCGGGGGAACGGGCTGTCGAACCGGTGCCACCGGGGCGGCGGCCGTCGGCGCGGCGGCGCTCTGGGCGGTATGGCCGGGGAACGGGTTCGCGGGCGTGCCACCCCCCGGCTTGGCCTGAACCTTGTCGGTCCAGGTCGAACCGTCCCACCAGCGCAGCGTGTTGGCCTGCCCGGAAGGGTCTTCGTACCAGCCGCTGGGCACACTCCCCGTCGTCATGCGGCGGATACTAGCAGCGAGCCGATCGGATGGTCATTTCAAGTCACCAAGTGCGTGCGGCAGTCGATGCCGGGTCAGAACGCCATCGTGTAGACCATCAGGTCCATCCCCGGGTACGGGGCCCAGTCGCGCTCGGGGGTGCGGCGGAAGCCGACCCGCTCGTAGAGGCGGTGGGCGGTGGTCATCTCCGGGCGGGTGGAGAAGGCCATGCCGGCCAGGCCGAGGTCGCGGCTGCGGGCGACGGAGGCGCGGACCAGGGCCTCGCCGACGCCCCGGCCCCGGGCGGCGCCGGCGGTGGCCAGCATCCGTATCTCGCCCTCCCGGGGGGAGGCGATGTC
>NZ_JBIVVI010000905.1:0-3816 GCF_044757675.1 Kitasatospora sp. NPDC091257 | reverse complement strand
GGGGACCCGGCGCGGGGCGTGCCCGTCGCCGTCCTCACCGGCCCGGGCACGGGCAGCGCGGGCGAGGCCGTCACCATCGCGTTCATCGGCCGCCCGGACACCCGCAGTTTCGGCGCGCGCACCTACGGGGTGCCCACCGGCAACGCCGCGCACCGGTTGTCGGACGGCGCGGTCGTCCTGCTCACGGGCGCCGCCGAGGCGGATCGCACAGGCCGGATCCACGCGGGGCCGATCGAGCCGGACGAGGCCGTGGACACCCGCAAGGAGGGGGATCCGTCACTCACCGCCGCGACCGGCTGGCTCGGGCGCCAGGAGTCCTGCCGTCGTACCTAGAACGATGTGATGCGTGACACGGACCTTGGGTACGCCGCAGGCCGACCACACCGGCGGCGACCGGTGACCGACCAGCCGAGCATCCGGTGACGCGCACGTCTCTTACGAATGACCCGGACAGCCCACGAAGAACGGTATGGATCGAGTGACCTTCCCGACCGGGGCGGAGTGTCCAGGTGCTGGAGTCCCAGGGATGCCGTTGGCCTGTGGCTGCGGGCCCGCAGGTCGTCTCTCTGACACGTGGCGGCCGGGGCCCGCTCCCTCGAACGTCAGCGCGATGTCTCACCGGCGTCTGCGACGCGGTTGAGCTCGGCACCGGGGTACGGCGTCTGCTTGCTTTCCGACAGCAGCCGGCGGTGGAAGCCGTCCAGGACGACGCCGGCCCGGGCATGCCGCTCGACGATCGCAGCGATCTCGGGCGGAACGGCCTCGGGCCTCCGACCCGCGATCCACTTCTGAAGGAACACGTCTGCTTCGACACCGCCCCGGACGCGGTCGATGAGGTGGTGGATCAGATGGCTCGCGGTGCAGTCGCGGTCGTACTCGAGGTGGTTCGAGAGGAACCGCTGCTCGGCTGCTGACAGCTCGAAACCCGAGCTCAGCGCCAGCCCGAAGTCCGCGAAGCAGATCAGCCGGCCGTCGGTCAGCAGGTTGTCGAAGTGGGCGTCGAAGTGCACGAGTCCGTGAGAGCTCATGAATGCCGTGCCCCGCGCCAAAGCATCCTCCACCCACGCGGGGGAGCCGCCGCCGGCCACCGCGGTCGCCCCGTGCTCGCGCAACAACGTGCTGAGTGTCTGCGGCATGTGTTCCAAGAACAGCACCAGGCTGCGGGAGGACCGGCCGATGGCCTCCAGGCGCTCGCGTACTGCCTGCGAGCCGTCCCAGTGGGCGACCGCGCCGTCGATGCCCCCGAACTCGTCCACGAAGCCCTCGGGAGGAGAGTCGGGCAGGACGCGCCAGTGGTACATCAGGGGAAAGCCCTCGTACTCCTTCCCGAGGACCCAGTTGGTGGTCATGATGTGGACGGCCAGCTCTCGCCAGGCACCGAACCCGGCCGAGCCCACTCCGTACTGGTAGAACATCGGCAGCCCGAAGAGGTTCGCCGTGGACCGGACGTTCTCCGGCCGGGTCTCGACGTCCGTCAACGGCACTCTCTTGACGAAGACCCGCGTCCCGTCGATGTCCAGCTCCGCCGACCTGCCGCCGATACCGGATCCGACCGGAGGAGCGGATGCCACGATCTCGCCGAGACGCCGGTCGCTCACCAGGGACAGGCGGGTGGCAATGGTCCCGTAGGCGGCCAGACGTGCGTCGTGCTGACATTCGGAGTGGCGCATCCACGGCTCCTCTGTGCCCCCGAACCAGGGCGTCGGTGATCGCTCAAACGTATTCGACTCCCGCCGCCGAGGTCAGTCTCGGACCGCAAACCGTTCGGTATCCGACCTGCCGTCGGCGGGCCTGCCGGGCGATGCCCGTACGACGGCCGGCGCTTCCTGCGGAGTCTCGACCCTGTCGTGGCCCCGATGGATCACGGCCGGCGGCGGGACGGTCGCCGTTCATTCCGCCGCCGCCGCCGGCGCGAACGCGAAACGGAACCGTTCCACCCCACGGGGCAGGTCCGCGCTCGTCCGATCGTCCGCATCAGCTGCACGTGCCCAGAACACGCTGAGCGTGAAATCGCGCGGCTTTCCTTCGAGTTCGAACTCCAACGCCACCTCGGCAGGACCCGAGAAGAGGGTCCACACGTCGATGCGGCCCGTCCGCGACCGGTACGGAACCCTGGCAAGGAGGCTGAACCCCTCCGGACGCACGGGATGGTCGGTCAACTCAAGGGTCACCTCCGCATAGTGCTCCCGAATCGAACTGCGGACCTTGACCGCCCCGTCGGTCAGTGTGACTCCCGGAGTCCCGGCCGCCAGCGGCAGTTCCAACCAGCTGCCGTCCTCGGCGAACTCGTCCTCCTCCCACAACCCGAACTGCGAACGTTCGACTGAGACAAGGCCTGCGGCCTCGGTCCGAAAGCTCCGCATGTCGACGATCCTTGCACGACGGCCGCTTTCCGGCTGTCGGGTTCGGAAGAACCTCCGGGCACGATCACGGCGGCGCGCACGGCACCACGGTCGGCACCACGGACGGCACCGTGCGGCACGGCCGACGGTCGTGCCCCGCGGCAGGTTCCGTGTCGTGTCAGGCTCTGGAGGGCCGCTGCCGCTGGGAACTGTCCGTTGCGATCGGGAGGCTGCGCAGTGTCAGCACGGCCGGTGGAGGCAGCGGTTCGTCGGCCGTGTCGGTGCGGAACGACTGGAGCGGATAGGCCACCAGGCGCCGGGAGGTGTGCCAGATCCCGTACGGCTCCCGGCGGCAAAGGCGGAACGATGAACGACCGCATGATGAAGGCAGTGCTCTACGACCGCTACGGCGGCCCCGATGTGCTCTACGCGGGCCGCGTGCCACGTCCCGAAACGGCCCGCTGCGACGTTCGGCCACCTCGCGGCCAGTACGGTCCACGGACACGGCCGGGTGCGCTACTTCAGCGGCGACCCCAAGCGGGCGGACTTCGACGACCTCGCCCGCCATGTGGTCGAGGGCAAGCTGAGCCCCGCGGTGGACACGGTCTTCCCCCGGGAGGAGACAGCGGCGGCGCACTGGGCGCTGGAGGCGGGCGGCGTCCGGGGCAAGTACGTGGTCAGGGTCGCGTAGGACCCTGTTGTCCCGTCTCGGCGAGGTTTCACCGGTTTCACCGGAGATTGACGACCGCACGGCTCGTCCCGCCGAGGTTCGACCGGTCGCCCGCGGTGGCGATGAGGGCCGCCAGGCCGTCGAGGTGGCGGTCGAGGCCGAAGGTGAACAGGGATTCGGCGGACAGGCCCAGGCCGGGGTCGGTGCGGGCGGCGGTGAACGCCGGGAAGGTGCCGTCCGACAGCAGCGCGGCCATCCGGGCCTCCTGGACCTGCATCCACTGATCGCCGGTGACACCGCTGGCGTGACCCGCCTCCTGCTCCGCCGCGAGGTCGACCGCGCAGCCGCGGACGAATCCGAAGAGCGAGACCGCCGCGTGCATGCGGGTGTCGGCGTCGAGGCCGAGGCCCTCCAGCGCCGCCAGGGCCCATTCGATGTGGCGCATGCCGTTCGGTGCGAGCAGCGGCCGGGCGAGGTTCATCGTGGCCGCCAGCCAGGGGTGCTCATGGTAGAGCCGCCACTGGGCCCGGGCCGAGAGGTCCAGGCGGGAACGCCAGTGCGGCGGGGCCGGGGTCGGCAGCGGCGCCTGCGCGTAGGCCGCGTCGACCATCAGCGCGAGGAGCTGGTCCCGGTTCTGCACGTGCCGGTACAGGGACATGGCCGAGGTGCCGAGTTCGGCGGCCAGCCGCCGCATGGTGAGCGCGGCCACCCCTTCCGCGTCGGCGATCGCGATTCCTGCCAGCACCAGGCGTCGGCGCGCCGCCGACTCCTCCGACGGCCCCTCCGTGCGCCGGTCGGCCGCCC
>NZ_JBIVVI010000904.1:0-3820 GCF_044757675.1 Kitasatospora sp. NPDC091257 | reverse complement strand
CTCCTCCCCGCACCGGGGAGGAGCACCGGCCCCGCGTCACGACGGCCGCGCTACCGCGAGGCCATCGCCGTCAGCCGCCGCGCGGCCCGGTACTGCCGCAGCACCTGGGAGAAGGAGGTGTGCCCCTGGGTGGTCCGGGCGAAGGCCCGCCAGGCCGCCGGCACCAGGCAGACCGCCGCGTGGAACAGGTACGGCCGCCGCTCGAAGGCGCCCAGCAGCTGCTTGCCCGCGCGCATCTCCACGCCCAGCCCGGCCTTGACCGCGAACGCGTAGTTCAGCGCCTCGCGCCGCACCGCCGCCGCGTCGCCCGCCTCGGCGACCTTCACCGCCCACTCGCCGGCCAGCCGGCCCGAGCGCAGCGCGTACGAGATGCCCTCGCGGGTCCACGGCTCCAGCAGTCCGGCCGCGTCCCCGGCGACCAGCACCCGGCCGCGGGAGAGCGGCGAGTCCTCGGCCCGGCAGCGGGTCAGGTGCCCGGACTCGACCTGGGGGGTGAACCCGGACAGGCCCAGCCGGCGGATGTAGTCGGCGAGGTACTGCTTGGTCCGCTCGCCGTCGCCGCGCGCCGAGATGACGCCGACGGTCAGGCTGCTGGTCTCGGTCTTCGGGAACACCCAGCCGTAACTGCCGGGCAGCGGGCCCCAGTCGAGGTGGATCCGGCCCGCCCAGTCGGCGGCGACCTGCGCCGGCACCGGGATCTCCGCCTCCAGGCCGAGGTCGATCTGGTCGAAGGTCACACCGACGTGCCGGCCGATCCGGCTCGCGCTGCCGTCCGCGCCGACCACCGCACGGGCCTCGAAGGTCCGCCCGTCGGCGGCCGTCACCAGCGCCGTCCGGTGCTCGCCGCCGCGCTGCTCGACGCCGGTGACGGTCACTCCGGTGACCAGCACCGCCCCGGCCTGCTTGGCCGCCTGCACCAGGCGCAGGTCGAACTCGTCACGGTTGACCAGGCCGAACAGCATCCGCTTGGACCGCCGCGTGCGGGTGTACCTGCCGTCGTAGGCGAAGGTGACGGCGTGCACCCGGTCCTGCAGCGGCAGCCGGAAGTCCGGCGGCAGGCTGTCCCGGGAGGGGCCGATGATGCCTCCGCCGCAGGTCTTGTACCGGGGGTGTTCGGCCTTGTCGAGCAGCAGCACCCGGCGGCCCTGAGCCGCGGCGGCGTGCGCGGCCGAGGAGCCCGCCGGTCCGGCGCCGACCACCACGACGTCCCAGACGCCGTCCAGCGGCGCGGCCGCGTCGTCGGTCGGACCGTTCTCGGCCGGGCTGTCGAGCGGGCTGCGGGAATCGGAGCTTCCGGAGTCAGTCACGTCGAGCAATCCTATGCGTCCGGCCCCGCCTGGCGAGCGCGCCGCCCCCGCACCGGCGCCACCCGCTCACCCCGCGCCCTCGGAACTCCCCGTTCCGCCCGCCTATGATCGGCACTACCGCAAACCACCTCCTCCGCCCGCTCCACCCCAGGGCGGACCGTCTCCTCGGAGCCCCGATGTCACAGCCCCTGGCCGACGCCGTCCGGTCCCTGATGGACCGTGCCCGCACCGACCTCGCCGAGCTGGTCGCCTTCCCCTCGGTCGCCGATCCGCGCCAGTTCCCGGTCGAGGAGTGCGAGAAGGCCGCGCACTGGGTCGCCGAGGCCTTCGCCGCCGAGGGCCTGACCGGCATCCGGCTGCTGGACACCCCGGACGGCACCCAGTCCGTCTACGGCGAGCTGCCCGGCCCCGAGGGCGCGCCGACCGTCCTGCTCTACTCCCACTACGACGTCCAGCCCCCGCTGGACGAGGACGCCTGGCTCAGCCCCGCCTTCGAGCTGACCGAGCGCGACGGCCGCTGGTACGGGCGCGGCGCCGCCGACTGCAAGGGCAACATCCTGATGCACCTGACCGCCCTGCGGGCGCTGCGTCAGGTCCACGGCGACGCCTACCCGGTCGGCCTGAAGATCATCGTCGAGGGCTCCGAGGAGCAGGGCACCGGCGGCCTGGAGCGCTACGCCGAGGCCCACCCCGAGCTGCTCACCGCCGACGCCATCGTCATCGGCGACACCGGCAACTTCGCCCCCGGCCTGCCCACCGTGACCGCCTCGCTGCGCGGCATGACGGTCGTCGAGGCCACGGTCACCACGCTGGCCGGCAACCTGCACTCCGGTGCCTTCGGCGGCGCCGCCCCGGACGCCCTCCAGTCCCTGGTCCGGATACTGGCCTCGCTGCACGACGAGAACGGCGACGTCGCGGTGGCCGGCCTGACCGCCGACCAGACCTGGTCCGGCGTGCAGTACCCGGAGGAGCAGTTCCGCGCCGACGCCAAGGTGCTCGACGGCGTCGCCCTGACCGGCACCGGCACCATCGCGGACCGCCTCTGGGCCCGCCCGGCCGTCACCGTCCTCGGCATCGACGCCCCGCCGGTGATCGGCGCCACCTCCTCCGTCCAGGCCACCGCCAAGGCCCTGATCAGCCTGCGCGTCGCGCCGGGCTCGGACCCGCACGCCGCCCAGGACGCGCTGGTCGCCCACCTGGAGGCGCAGGTCCCGCTCGGTGCCCGGCTCACCGTCGAGCGCCAGGGCAACGGCGCGCCGTTCCGCGCCGACACCGGCGGCCCGGCGTACGAGGCGATGGGCGAGGCGATGGCCGAGGCCTTCGGCACCCCGATGGTCACCTCCGGCGAGGGCGGCTCGATCCCGCTCTGCAACACCCTGCGCTCGCTCTACCCGCAGGCCGAGATCGTGCTGATCGGCGTCGAGGAGCCGACCACCCAGATCCACGCGGTCAACGAGAGCGTCGACCCGCAGGAGCTGGAGCGGATGGCCCTCACCGAGGCGCTGTTCCTCCGCCGCTACGCCGAACTGCGCTCCGTCTGACGGACCTTCGGGGCGGCGCCGCGGGGAGCCCGCCCGACGGCGTCCGGCCGTCCGCCGCGCAGTCGGCGGGCGGCCGCCAGCACCGCCGCGTACCCGACCGCGCCCGCCGCGAGCCCGGCCCCGGCGCCGAAGCAGACCTCCGGCACCAGGTTCCGCCGCAGTGGGCTCAGCCGGTGCACCACCCCGGCGGCCGTCGCCGCGCCCAGCAGCGCGACGGCCGCGCGCCGGGTCCGGGGCGCGAGCCGCACGGCCGGCCGCACCGGCTCCACGGCCCGCACCGCACGCACCGCCCAGCCGCCCAGCGCCGCCAGGGCGAGCGCCGAACTGCCGTACTGCACCGCCTCGTACAGCGGGACCCCGGCCACCGGCCGGTCCAGTACGGGCAGCAGCCGCACCCCCAGCCGGCCCCCGTGGGTGAACGCGTCCCAGCCGACGTGGGTGGCCGCGCCGATCGCCGCCGAGGCCGCGAACCACGCCGCGCCACCGACCGCCCCGACGCCTGTGGGGCCCTGGGTGTCCCCGGAGTCCCGGGTGTCCGCAGCCCGGCGGGCGGTCAGCGCCTCGGCGCCGCCCGCCCAGCGCTCGGGCAGCAGCGCCACCACCGGCCCGCGCAGCAGCCCGTGCCAGCCGGCCACCAGCGCGCCGGCGACCGCCACGTCCAGCGTCGGCACCGCCCACCAGCGGTGCGTCAGCCCGCCGTGGGCGTACACCCCGGGCAGCAGGGACTCGGCGAAGAACGGCACGTCCGGCGCCATCGACCCGGCGACGAGCGCCGAGGCCACCAGGGGCCCGCGCGCGCCGGCGGCACGCAGCAGGGGCAGGACGGCGGCGGGATGGCTCAGCGTGAACGGCATGCCCCCATCCTACCGCCCGCCACCGCGGCACGGCGCACCGGAGGTGCACCGGGTGGGGTTCCACGGGCCACCACGCCGGCCTCCCGCCCCGCCCGCCGCCCCGCGCCGACGGATCCCG
>NZ_JBIVVI010000903.1:0-3827 GCF_044757675.1 Kitasatospora sp. NPDC091257 | reverse complement strand
GGCGCCCATGCCGCCGCCCGCGCCCCCGGCCGCACCGCCCGTTCCGCCCACCGGGTGGACCCTCACCGGCCTGCCCACCGCCGGGTTCGCCTCCTCGGCGACCCCGCCGCCGTTCCCGGTCCAGAGCGCGACGCCGGCCACCGTCGGCGGTGCGGGCGGGCTCGGCGCGGGCGGCATCGGTGCGGGTGGCCTCGGTGCCGCGCCGCGCGGGCGGATCCTGGTGATCGAGGGCGGGTACGGCAACTCCGGCCGCCGCACCTGGGGCCGCGGCGGACCGGCCCAGGCGCCGGTGCTCTCGGCGATGCTCGCCGCCGTCTCGCCGCAGGTGCTGCTCGCGGCGGACGCGGTGGACGCCGTCCACCTCCCCGGCGCCGGTGACCCGCACACCGTCCTCGCCCACCTGCGCGCCGCCTCCCGCCACCCGGGACCGCTGCTGGTCCACCTGGGCGGCCACATCGTCGCCGACAAGCGCGGCGGGCAGCTCCAGCTGACCCTGCGCGACGCCAAGCAGGACGGCCTCCCCTGGCAGTCCGTCGCCGCCGAGCTGAGCCACCGTCCGGCGGAGTGGCAGACCCTCGTCATCGCCGACCTGAGTGCCGACCAGAACGCCTGGCCGTACCTCCAGGGCACCGTCTCCCCGCTCAGCGAGGGCATCCCGCTGTGGGCGGTGGTCAGCCCGGACCCGGAGCAGATCGGCACCTTCACCCGCGCGCTGATCGAGGCGCTGCACGGCGGACGGCCCGGCGCGGGCGAGGTGCTCGCGCCCGAGCAGCTGCGGCAGCAGGTGTACTCGGTGCTGCGGCCGGACGTGATCGTCCTGGCCACCCACGCCCCGGACCGGCCGTTCTTCCGCAACACCGCCCGTCGCGGCGAGGGCCTGCCGGCCGACGTGCCGCCGGTGCCGGCCGCCGGCGTGGCGCTCTCCGACCTGCCGCCGCCCCTGGCGTCGCCGCTGCCGCGTCCGACGGAACCGCGGGACGCCGCCCCGGGGTGGCCGTCGCCGGTACCGGCCGCGATGCCCGAGCCGTCGACCGCGGCCGTCGGCTCCCCGGCGACCGCGGGTGGTCCGGTCAGCCTGGTCAAGCCGGGCGTCCCGCCCACTCCGCAGCGGCCGGCCCGCCCGGTGAGCCTGCTGAAGGCGGGCGGAACGGCCGAGGCGCCGGGCGTGACCCTGCGCAAGCCCGCCCCGGCCGACGCCGTGCCCGTGGACGACGGCACGCCCCCGGCGGGCGTCACGCTCCTCAAGCCCCGGCCGGAGCCCGCGGACGTCGTGGTCGCCGAGCCCGAACTCCCCCAGGAGGAAGCCGTGGTGGCCTCCGAGGCCGCGGTGGAGGCGGTCGAGCGGACGGCTGCGGAGACGACGGGGGAGACGACGGCGGAGACGGCCGGAGCGGCGGGCGGGGACGCGACCGGGGAGGCCGTCGCGGAGGAGTCCGAGGCTGCGGAGAGGCCCGGGGCCGAAGCGGCCCCCGCGGTCACGGAGCAGCCCAGGGACGCCGTCCCGGAGGCTCCCGCGGGGGCGGAGGAGGCGCCCGCCGAAGAGGCTCCCGCCGCCGCCGTTCCGGCCGACGAGGCGCGGACCGAGGAGGAGCCTGCTGACGCCGTCCCGGCCGACGAGCAGCCCGCTGACGAGGCACCGGTCGACGCCGTGCCGCAGGGCGATGGACCGGGCGGCGAGGGACCGGCCGGCGAAGCTCCCGCCGACGCGCCGCCCGCCCAGGCCGACGCCCCGACCGACAGCCCGGCCGGCACCGCTGCCGAAGCGTCGGCCGACGAGGCCGCTGCGGCCAGGCCGCCCCGGGCGGACTACCGCGAGGTCATCGGACGGATCGTCCGCAGCGCCGACGCCGGGGACCACGCCGCCGCCACCGACCTGGCCTTCGCCCTCGAACTGGAGGCGATCGCCGAGCACGGTGCCGTCTCCGAGCCGGTGCTGCAGGTCCGGCAGGTCCGGGCGCACGTCTGCCGGCTCGCGGGCCGGTCGGCCGAGGCCGCGGAGATCTACCGCGAGGTGGCCCTGACGCTGCTCCGTTCCCAGGGGCCGGACCATCCGGAGACCCAGCGGGCGGCCACCAACGCCGAGGCCTGCTGGCGTGCGATCACCGACCGCGCGGAGGCCATCCGGATCGCCCCGGAGATCATCGAACTGCGCGCCCACCTCCCGGGCCCCGACGGCCGCAAGCTCCGTGCCGCCGAGCGCTACCTCGCCCAGTTGGCCGCTGCCGCCACCGGCTGACAGTCGGCGTCCGCCGGGACCGCCGGCCGCCGTCCGCCACCGCGGCCGCTGTTCCCCGCCGTCCGCCGACCGGCGGGGAACGGCGGACGGCGGACGGACGGCAGCAGACGGAAAACAGCGAACAGCTGACAGATTTCGAAATCTGTCAGCTGTTCGCTGTCACCTGTTACCGGTCACCTGTCACTCGCGACCCGGCGACCGGGCGGCTCACCGACCGGCGATGGCGTGCACGAACTTCGCGCCGTCGATGGTGCCCAGGCCGCTGGCGAGGTCGTAGCCCTCGGCGGCGTTGTAACCGGTGACGCCGTTCCAGCCGTTGTCGCCCTGCTTGACGTCCACGATGCCGCTCCACTTGCTCGGCAGCAGGTTCATGCCGTAGAGGCGCCAGTTGAGCTGGCCGAGGCGGTGGCCGGCGAGCTGGTCGGCGAGCGCGACGACGCCCGAGAACAGCGGGGTGGCCTCGCTGGTGCCGCCGGTGAGGTGCCAGCCGACCGAGGTCGGGTCGTAGGACTCGTAGGTCCAGGCGGCGCCGTCCACGGCCGCGCTCATGCTGATGTCCGGGGTGCCGCGGTGGTTGCCGGTGACGTTGGCGACGCCGGCCTGGTACCACGGGCGCTCGAAGATGCCCGAGACGCCACCGCCGCCGGCGCCGGACTTGTCGTGCCACACCTTGTCGGGCGCGGTGCGGTTGCCGGAGTCGTCCAGGGTGAGCTGGGTGCCGCCGATGGAGGTGACCAGCGGGTCCGAGGACGGCCAGGAGTTGACCTTGTACGGGTACAGGTCGCTGCCGTTCTCCTGGGCGTCGGTGGCGCCGTTGTCGCCGGAGGCGGCGAGCACGGTGACGTTGTGGTCGGCGGCGGCCTGGAAGGCGTACCGCAGATCGGTGAGCGACTTGAAGTCGCCCTTGTCGTAGCCCGGGAAGGTGTTCTCGGTGGCGCCGAAGCTCTGCGAGATGACGTCGGCGCGGCCGGCCTTGATGAGGGCCTTCTCGGCGTCCATCATCTCGGGCAGGCCGGTGGTGCCCTCGGTCTCGGCGACGCCGGTCTCGACCAGGATGATGTGGGCGTCGGGGGCGATCGCGTGGGCGTACTCGACGTCCAGGGTGGTCTCGCCGGCCCAGCCGGTGTGGTCGGGGTTCTTCGGGTCCCAGGTGGGGACGTTGCCCCACTTGACCACCTCGACGTTGGTGTCCGGGATGCCCCACTGCTTGTCGAAGACCTCCAGGTCGTGCTGGATGGTCGGCGAGCCGAAGGAGTCGACGATGACGATCGTGCGGCCCTTGCCGGTGATGCCCTCCTGGTACAGCGGGTTCAGGTTGTAGGCGGCCCGGTACTGGAGCGGCGAGTAGCAGTGGATGCCGACCTGGCTGACGCACTGGGTGGTGCTCAGCGGGGCGGGGCGGCCCTGGGCGCTGTGCTGCCCGAAGGAGGCGGGGCGGACGTGGACGCCCGTGAGGTCGTGGGCGGGGGAGGCGATCGCGGTACCGGCGGCCGGTACGGCGACGGTGCCGGCCGTGAGGGCGGTGGCCCCCACGGCGAGAAGGGCCAGGGCGCGGCGGAGGGTGGCGGGGCTGCCCATGGGGCTCCTTGGG
>NZ_JBIVVI010000902.1:0-3828 GCF_044757675.1 Kitasatospora sp. NPDC091257 | reverse complement strand
CACCCCCCACCCCGGAGAAGACCTCATGAGTGCCACCACCGCCGTCGCCCCGCTCACCACCGCCGACGCCGAACTCCTCGTCGACGCCGCCCGGACCGCCGCCGAGGCCGCGGACGTGACCGTCAGCGTCACCGTCCTGGACGCGGGCGGCCACCTGCTCGCCTTCCGCCGCGACGACCGCGCCGTGCTGATCTCCGGCGAGACCAGCACCCGCAAGGCCTACACCGCCCTCCAGCTGAACGCCCCGACCGCCGACCTGGTCGACCTGGTCAAGCCCGACGGGCCGTTCCACTCCCTGCCCACCGCGCTGGACCGCCCGCTGCTGTTCATCGCCGGCGGCATCCCCGTCCACCGCGACGGCCGGCCGATCGGCGCCATCGGCGTCGGCGGCGGCGCCCCCGAGCAGGACCACTCCTTCGCCGCCGCCGCACTCGCCCGGCTCGGCTGAGGCCCCGCCACCGGCAGGCGCCGCCGCGCATCGCCCGTACCGGGCAATTTCCGCCGCGTCCCGCGGCCGGATGCGCCCGGGCGGGGCGCCGCTGCGGCAGGCAGGGGGACGGACGGCCGCCGCCCCCGAGGCCTGGACCGTGGCCCTGCGCTACGGCGGCAACGGCCGGGAGATCGACGGGCCGGGCAACATCGCCTTCGACGCCGACGGCGACGCCTGGGCCAGCAACAACTACCGCCACGACGCCGATCCCGCCGTCCCGGCCTGCGGCGGCGAGAGCGTCCTGAAGTTCACCCCCACCGGCCGGGACGCCCCCGGCGCCCCCTACCGCGGCGGCGGCCTGTACGGTGCCGGATTCGGCGTCACCGTCGATGCCCGGGGCTCCGCCTGGGTCTCCAACAGCGGCATCCTGCCGGTGCCCTGCGGCGACGGCACCGCGGGCGACCTCGCGGACGCCGCCGTGGCGGGCGACGCCGGTGCACGCCCGGGCGCCTCCGTGCCGCTGATCCGGTCCGACGGGACCCCGGCCCCCGAACCCTTCACCGGCGGCGGCCTGTTCCTGCCCTGGGGCGTGGCCGTCGACGGCGACGACACCGTGTGGGTCGCCAACTTCGGCGGCCCTGACCGTCCCCCCGCCGCCCCCGCGGCCCCGGCCACCGCCGCGATGCCGGCGGTTCCCGGAGCCGTAGGGGCGACTACCCACCGGTACCGGTGGGCGGCGCGGGCGGCCGGGAAGACTGCGCCGATCGGCGCACCGCCGTGCAGGAGACCCGGGAGCCTTCCATGCCGCCGTCCGCCCGTCCCGCCCCCTCGCCGGCCGCCGCGGCGCCGGCCCGGCGCTCGGCGCTGCGCCGCCTGGGCGAGTGGTGCGCGCGCCACTCGCTGATCGTCATCGTGCTGTGGCTGATCGCCCTGGCCGGCGTCCAGGCCGCCAACAGGTCGGTGGGCGGCGCCTACTCGGACGACTTCTCGCTGCCCGGCACCCAGGCGCAGCAGGGCCGGGACGTCCTGCAGGCGCACGAGCCGGCCGCGGCGGGCACCAGTTCCCAGGTGGTGCTGCACGACGCGGCGCCGCTGACGGGGTTCCAGCCGCAGATCGCCCAGGCGGCGGCCTCGCTCCAGCAGTTGCCGCACGTGCTGGCGGTGCAGAGTCCGTTGCCGCCGCCGGGGCAGAGCCCGCCGCCGGGCGGGCCGCTGTCCGCCGACGGGCTGACCGGGTACTTCACCGTACGGTTCGACACCAACCCGACCCTGCTGGGCCAGGACTACCTGCCGGGGGTGGACGCGGCGGTGGAGCCGCTGCGGGCGGCCGGGGTGCAGGTGGAGTACGGGGGGCCGCTGGGCGAGCTGGCCCGGCCGGCGGCGGACGACCGTTCCAGCGAGGTGATCGGCTTCGCGGTGGCGGTCGTGGTGCTGCTGGTGGGGTTCGGCAGTGCGATCGCGGCCGGGCTGCCGCTGCTGACGGCGCTGTTCGCGGCGGTGGTGGGCCTGGGGGTGCTGGGGCTGGTCGCGGCGCTGTCCACGTTCGCGACGGTGGCGCCGACGCTGGCGACGATGATCGGCATCGGGGTGGGGATCGACTACGCGCTGTTCCTGCTGACCCGTCACCGGCAGAACCTGATGGACGGGGTGGATCCGGTGGCCTCCGCCGGGCAGGCGGTGGCCACCAGCGGGCGGGCGGTGCTGGTCTCCGGCTGCACCGTGATCGTCGCGTTGTCCGGGCTGTCGGTGTCGGGGATCTCCTTCATCGCCAAGCTGGGGGCGGCGGCGGGCATCACGGTGGTGTCGGCGGTGCTCGGGGCGCTGACCCTGCTGCCGGCGCTGATGGGGCTGATCGGGCGCCGGATGGACCGGTTCGCGGTGCGCCGTCCGGTCGCGGAGGCCGGCGGGGACGTGGAGGGCGGGGCCTGGCACCGTTACGCCCGGCGGGTGGAGGCGCGGCCGTGGCGGTACCTGGTGGCCGGGGTGGTGGTGCTCGTGGTGCTGTCGATCCCGCTGTTCTCCATTCAGCTGGGCCACATCGGTGACGGCGCGGACTCCACCGACTTCACCGACCGGCGGGCCTACGACCTGATGTCCCAGGCCTTCGGGCCGGGATCGAACGGGCCGCTGACGGTGGTGGTCGACCAGAGCGCCGTGCCCGCCGAGGCGCGGGCGGGGGTGTCGGCCTCGGTGCAGCAGGCGCTCACCGGCCGGCCCGGCGCGGCGAGCAGTACCCCACTGCAGACCAGCCCGGACGGCGCGGTGCTGTTCGGCACCGTGATCCCGGCGAGCGCCCCGCAGGACCGGGCCACCACCGACCTGGTGAACCGGCTGGCGGACACGGTGCTGCCGGACGCGGTGGCCGGCACCGGTGCGAAGACGTACGTGACCGGCAACACGGCGGCGCAGGTCGACTTCCTGGACATCGTGTCGAGCCGGCTGGTGCTGATCATCGTGGTGGTGGTCGGGCTGGCCTTCCTGATCATCCTGCTGGTCTTCCGCGGTCCGCTGGTCGCGGTCAAGGCCGCGGTGCTCAACCTGCTGTCGATCGCGGCCTCGTACGGGGTGGTGGTGGCGGTCTTCCAGTGGGGCTGGGGCGGGCCGGCGCTGGGGGTGGAGGGGAAGGTGCCGATCGAGAGCTACGTGCCGATGATGATGTTCGCGATCGTCTTCGGGCTGAGCATGGACTACGAGATCTTCCTGCTGTCGCGGGTGCACGAGGCGTGGCTGCGCACCGGTCGCAGCCACGACGCCGTGGCGCACGCGCTGGAGATCACCGCGCGGGTGATCAGCTGTGCGGCGCTGATCATGGTGAGCGTGTTCGCCGCGTTCATCGTCAGCGACAACGTGGTGATCAAGATGATGGGGCTGGGCCTGGCCGTGAGCGTGCTGGTGGACGCGACGGTGGTGCGGCTGCTGCTGGTTCCGGCGGTGATGACGCTGCTGGGGGCGGCGGCCTGGTGGACGCCGCGGTTCCTGGACCGGGTGCTGCCGCACATCGACACCGAGGGCACGAACGTCTAGGGCTCCGGGTGGCGCAGGGCGACGGCGGCGCGGACGGTGTTGGCCTGGTGGGCGGCCTGGCGGGCGACGGGGAGCCGGACGGGGTGGAAGGTCCGCTGGTACTGGGCGCACCAGTCGCGCAGGAGGTGGTCGAGGCGGGCGGCCTGGGGTGCGGCGGGCGCACCGGCGACGCGGACGGCGCGGCGCAGCAGGGCGGCGGCGCGGACCGGGACGCGGTGGGCCCACAGGTCGATGCCGGTGAGGCGGGCGCGGCTGAGCGGGGTGCGCAGGAGGTCCTGTCCGTGGACGTCCGGGTCCCATTGGTCGGCGAGTTGGTGCAGGGCGGTCAGTGGGGTGCGGGCGGCGCGCAGCAGGGGGGTGTCGGGGTTTCGCAC
>NZ_JBIVVI010000901.1:0-3834 GCF_044757675.1 Kitasatospora sp. NPDC091257 | reverse complement strand
GCCCCCGGGGGTGCCGCCGCCGCGGACGGCGGCGCGCAGATCGGCACGGAGGCGCGCGCCGCCTCCGCGGTCGCCGCCACCTCCGCCACCTCCTCCGCCGCCGACGTCGCGCACCTCGCGGCCAAGGAGGAGAAGAAGAAGAAAAAGGGCTTCTTCGCCAAACTGGGCAAGTTCCTGCTGGTCGTGGTCATCCTGCTGATCCTGCTCGTCATCCTGCTGATCGTCGGGATCGTCTACGCCGCCAAGCGGATCTTCGGCCGCCGCAAGTAGCCGCGCACCGCCACCGTCGGTCGTGCACCGGCCGCTTACCGGCCGAGTACACCGTGCAGCGCGCACGGCCGCGACCCGGGCGTTCGCCGCCGCCCGCCGGGCGGTGGAGCCGGAACGACCGCCCGGGGCGGGCCACTTGACGCCGATTGGCCCTGGCCGGGGTGCCGGGGCCGCCCGAGGATGGGCGCCATGAGCGACTTCCACACCCACGAGAGCGCCGAAGGGCTGCGCCCCGAGAGCCGGGTCGTCCACCCGCCGCTCGCCGAGGTCACCGGCAGCCGTCCGCTCGGCGTCCCGCTGCACCAGGGCCACCTGTTCGCCTTCGGCACCGGCGACGCACTCGCCGGGGCCCACGACGGACCGGACGGCGCCTTCCTCTACAACCGCTTCGGCAACCCCACCGTCCGCTCGCTGGAGCAGGCCGTCGCCGGACTGGAGGGCGGCACCGGAGCCCTCGCCACCGCCTCCGGCATGGGTGCGATCAACACCGCGCTGCTCTCCCTGCTGCGCGCCGGCGACCACGTGATCGCCCAGCGCAGCCTGTACGGCGGCACCGTCGGCGCGCTGACCGACCTCACCGAGCGCTGGGGCGTCGAGGTCGACCACGTGAGCGGCGACGACCCCGCCGGGGTGGCGGCCGCGCTGCGGCCCCGCACCCGGGTGCTGCTCCTGGAGACCGTCTCCAACCCCACCACCCGGGTCACCGACCTGCCCGGGCTGATCGCCGTCGCCCGGCACGCCGGGGTGGTGAGCGTGGTGGACAACACCTTCGCGACCCCGCTGCTGTGCCGCCCGATCGAGCACGGCGCGGACATCGTGATCCACTCCGTGACCAAGTACCTGGGCGGGCACTCGGACGTGCTCGGCGGGGTCGCCGTCTTCGCCGACCCGGAGCTGCACCGGCGGGTCTGGCGGCGCTCGCTCGAACTCGGCGCCTCCGCCGACCCGTTCGCCGCCTGGCTGACCCTGCGCGGCATGCAGACCCTCGCCCTGCGGGTCCGCCGCCAGTGCGAGACCGCGCTCGACCTGGCCGGCCGGCTCGCCGCCCACCCCGCGGTCACCGCCGTCCACTACCCGGGCCTGCCCACCCACCCCGACCATGACCTCGCCCGCCGGCTGCTGCCCGACGGCCACGGCGGCGTCCTGGCCTTCGACCTGGCCGGGGGCCGGAAGGCGGCCGGCACGTTCACCGAGTCCGTCCGGCTCGCCTCGCTGGCACCGTCCCTGGGCGACGTGCACACCCTGGTGCTCCACCCGGCCAGCACCTCCCACCGGCAGCTGTCGGACGAGGAACTGGCGGCGGTGGGCATCGGGCCGGGGACGGTGCGGCTGTCGGTGGGCATCGAGCACCCGGAGGACATCTGGGCGGACGTCGCGCGGGCGCTGGCGAAGGTGTGAGCCCGAGCGCTGCGGCCGCCGGCGCGGGTGAGTGCGGGCCGGCCCGGGCCCCGTGCTCGACGTCCGGGGCGTAGCCCGGGTCCGGAGCGCGGTGGAGGTGGGGCCGCCCCGCGGCCCGTCAGCGCTGCCGGGGCCGGGCCACCAGGAGCGCGATGTCGTCCTCGGCGGCCGGGGCCGGCGGCGGGGCGAGGGAGCGCAGGACGGCGTCGAGCAGGCCGTCGAGGTCTCCGGCGGCGGGCAGCCGCAGCGCCGCGAGCCGCTCCAGCGAGACGTCGATGTCCTCGCCCCGGCGCTCGACCAGGCCGTCGGTGTAGAGCAGCAGGGCCTGCTCCGGCAGGAGCGGGTGGGCGGTCTGCTCGTAGCCGCCGAGACCGGTGCCGAGCGGCGGGCCGGTGGGGACGCTCAGCAGCTCGGTCGGCCGGCCGGGGTGATCAGGGCGGGCGGCAGGTGGCCCGCGCTGGAGAGGGTCCAGCGGCCGCGGCCCGGGTCGGCGAGGGCCAGTAGGCAGGTGGCCGGGCGGGCGGAGTCGTCGGCGGAGATGATGTTGTCGAGCTGACGCAGGATCCGGTGCGGGGGCAGGTCCATTCCGGCGAGGTCGCGCAGTGCCGAGCGGTAGTGGCTCATGTCGACGGCGGCCTCGACGCCGTGCCCCATGACGTCGCCCATGGCGAGCAGGGTGCGCCCGAACGGCAGTCGGACCGTCTCGAACCAGTCGCCGCCGACCACCGAGGCGCTCCCGGAGGGCAGGTAGCGGGAGGCGAGGACGAGGTTCTGGTGCGGGTTGCCGGGTTCGCTCAGCAGCGCCCGCTGGAGTTCGAGGGCGATGTCCTGGGAGCGGGCGAAGCGCCGGGCGTTGTCGAGGGCGGTGGCGGCGCGGGCGGCGAGGTCGCCGAGCAGGGCGGCCTCGTCGGGGGTGAAGGCCGGGCCGGCGGCGGTGCGGCCGAGGGTGAGCAGCCCGATCAGGCGGCCCCGGGCGGCCAGCGGCAGGACCAGCAGCGAGGCCGTCCCCGCCGGACAGCTGTCCTCGGGGCCGGGCTCGGTGAGCACGGCGACACCGCCGGCCAGGCTGCGGGCGGCGGCCGAGCCCTCCCGGTGGCGGATCGATTCTCCGGACCGGGGCAGCTCGGCGAGGGCGGCGGCCAGCGCGGGCACGGACCGGGCGCCGGCGCGGCGCAGCCGCTGGGGCGTGCCGTGGCCGGCCCGGGCGGGTTCGGCCTCGGGCGGCAGCAGGTCCACGACGGCGAGTTCGGCGAGCCGGGGCACGGCGAACGCGGCGAGCTCCGCGCCGGTGGTGGCGATGTCGAGGGTGGTGCCGATCCATTCGGTGGCGGCGTCCAGCAGAGCGAGCCGGGCCCTGGCCCGTTCCAGCTCGCGCAGTTGGTCGCGGGCGGGGTCGGGGTCGTCCAGGACGACGACGACCACTCCGGTGGTCCGCCCGGAGCGTCGCAGTGCCCGGTAGCGCACCCGCAGGCCGGGCGGCACGGGGGCGCCCGCACCGTCCGGGCCTCCGGTGGCGTGCTCGCGGGCGAGGCCGTCGGCGAGCACCCGGCGCAGGATGCCGAGGGCCCCGGCGAAGGCGGTGGTCCCGGCGGCCCGGCCGAGCAGGTCCGCGCGGCGCAGCCCGGTGGCGGTGGTGAACGCCGCGTTCAGGTACTGCCAGCGCAGGCGCTCGTCGAGCAGCGCGACGCCGACGGGGGCGGCGGCCAGGACCTCGCGGAGCCGCTCCGGATCGTCGCCGCCGCTGTCACCGCCGCTGTCACCGCCGGTGATCGCGCCGAGCCGGGCGGCGAGGGCCGCCGCGGTCGCCGCCAGGGACCGGGTGTCCGGTGTCGCGGGCCGCGGACCCTCTGCTCGGTTGCCGTGCCGGAAGTGCATACGCCCATGATCACGCGCCCGCGCGCGGCACGCCCACAGGTGGGTGAAACGTTGACCGGCCGGAGACGGTGCTGTAACGGAACGCTCGGACGGCTCGGACGGCTGCGGGGCCGACCGCGCGGACATCCGCGCCGCCGTACGGATACGGCAGGCGAACGCCGGATGATCTCCGGTCATACTTGGGCGGCGGCGCCCGACCCCGGACGCCGCGGGCCGGGCCGGGCCCACCCGGCCGTACCGACCCGGCCGTACCGCCCCGGCCCGCGCCCGAAGACCCAGACCGGAGGAACC
>NZ_JBIVVI010000900.1:0-3838 GCF_044757675.1 Kitasatospora sp. NPDC091257 | reverse complement strand
GTCCAGCACGTCCGCCCGCCGCTCCCCGGGCCCCTCCTCCAGCCCGCTCAGCGCCAGCAGCACCCCCGCCGCGCCCGTGTGCAGATCGGCCGAGAAGCGCCGCAGCCTCATCCCCGGCACCAGCAGCCCCTCCGGCCGGGCCACCAGGTGCCACTGGAGCTTGCGCACCTGCCCGAGCACGGCCTCCCGCGCGGGCGCCCCGCCCAGCCGGTCCAGCGCCAGCGTCAGCCCGACCCGCCCGCGGAACAGGCCCGGCTCCCGGATGAACCCGGGCGCGCAGACCTTGCGCACGTCCGCCAGGAAGGCCTCCCCGCCCGGCAGCTCCGCGTGCTCCAGGAACTCCCGCACCACCAGCGCGATTCCGCTGCTGCCCCGGTCCAGGTAGGCCAGCCGGCGCCCGGCCTCCAGTACCTGCACCGACCCGTCGGGCACCCGGACGCACCCGGCCACGGCCCGTTCCAGCGCGGTCCGCCCGGAGTCGAGCAGCCACCGCTCGCCGGTCCGCCGGTACAGCCGCAGCTGGAGCAGCGCGATCCCCGCCAGCCCGTACAGCAGCCCGGCGGCCGCCGGCCCGTCCAGCCCGGGCACCGGGTCGCCGCGCAGCACCGCGGCCAACTCCCGTGCGTCGTCGAGCGCGTGGGCCAGCTCCCGGGGGCGGTCCAGCGCCCGCGCCAGCCGCAGCCGGGCGAGCGCCGCGCCGGCCCGGCCGCCGAACAGGCCCGCCTCCCGGGCCGGGCGGGCGGTGCGGGCGCGCCCGAGCAGCTCCTCCGCCTCCTCCGTCCGGCCGATCCGGGCCAGCACCAGCGCGGTGCCGAGCGGCCCGTCGTACAGTCCGCCGGTGCCGGGGCGGTCGGCCCGCCGGCGCACCGCGGCGACCAGCCAGTCCGCGTACTCCTGCGGCCAGTCGGCGCCGGCGCGGTGCAGCGCGTACAGCACCCCCGCCGCGCCGTGCGACACGCCCGTACCGCCGTCGGCGAACCCGGCCACGTCCCCGGGGAAGAGCCGGTCCGGCCGGTCCGGGGTGGCGCCCGCGTGCAGGCCCGCGACCAGCTCCCGGCGCACCGGGTCCAGCGAGGGCCCGGCCAGCAGCTCCCGCCCGCGCCGCTCGCTCGCCGACTCCACCAGGGCCACCGCTCCAGGGCGCACCGGCCCCTCCTCCTCCCCGAGTCCGAACCACTCGCGCGCCCGCCGCTCCAGCGCCGGGAGCTTGCCCGGGTCGAGGTCGGCCAGTTCCAGCACCGGCATCAGCAGCATCAGCCAGGTGGCCCAGAGCAGCCAGCGGTCGGCCTCGGCGCCGGTCAGTCCGGGCGGGACGTGCTGTCCGGCCGCGCCGGCCACCGGCACCCGCCGGTCGTCCAGCCCGGCCGCGTACTCGAAGTCCACCAGCACCACCGACCCGTCCGGCCGGAGCACCACGTTGGACGGGTGGAGGTCCCCGAACCGCACGCCCCGCCCGTGCAGGGCGGCGAGCGCCTGCTCCAGCCCCGCCACCACCCCGCCCACCCACCGCGCGTACCGGGCGCGCTGCTCCGGTGTGCAGTTCTGGTGCACCAGCGGGTAGCGCCGGATCGCCTCGGTGAACAACTGGACGCCCTCGACGTGCTCCTGCACCAGGAAGGTGTGCTCCCACACCGTGCGCACCTCGTGCAGCCGCGGCACGCACGCCAGCCCGGCCAGCCGCTCCAGCGCCCACTGCTCGCGCCGCAGCCGGGTCAGGGCGTCCGCCCCGGCGCCGTCCAGCCCGGCGTGCGGGCGGGCCTCGCGAAGCACCACCCGCTCCCCCGTGCCGTGCCGCTCGGCGAGGTAGATCCCGCCGGCGTTGGAGAACCGGAGCACCTCGACGATCCGGTACGGCAGGCGCCCGCGGGCCGCCGCCCGGGCGGCCAGGTGCGGGCGCAGCGCGGCCGGCGGCTCGACCCACCCGGGCAGCCGGAACGCCGGCTCGCGAGGGTCGGGCACGAGCGCGCCGGACGGGTCGCGCAGGGCCGGGACGACCCGCCCGGCCGCGTCCTGGCACCACAGTTCGACGAAGGCCCCGTAGCGCGCGAACACCGGGGCGTCGCCGATCCGCAGGTCGGTGAGCACGTACGGCCCGGGGAAGCCGTCCAGCGCCCGCGCCAACTCCTCGGCCAGGGTGAGGAACTCGCCCTCCGTGGCCGGGTAGACGGTGATGAACTTGCCGCTGCTGCCACGCCCCGCGAACTTGCCGTTCGCCACCGCCAGCGCCGCCGGGCCGCGCAGGAACTTGAACGCGACCCGGCGGTCGAGGCAGATCCGGGCGACGGCCTCCAGCGTCCGCTCGGCGCCCTCCCGCACCGCCGACACGTGCAGCTTCCAGCCCTGCTCCGGCAGCCGGGAGTCGGCCGACGGGACCTCGGGCCGCAGCACCGTCCACAGCCCGCGCTGCTCCCGCCGCCAGCCCGCGGGCGGCTCGCCGAGGCCCAGCGGGTAGCGGTTCGCCCCGTCCCGCAGCCGCCCGGGGGTGTCGTAGTACATCGGATCGGCGAGGCAGTACAGCTGGGTCTCGTGGGCGCCGGCCATGGGGCCTCCTGTTCCGAAGTCTTCCGGGAGCGGGCGGTGTTCAGACGGCCGGGCGCGGCTGCGGTCCGCGCCGGACCGGCGGCGCCCAGGTGACCACGGCCGCGCAGAGCGCGATGGCGAGGGCCAGCAGGGCGAAGGTCCGGGTGCCGCCGAGCGAGCCGAGCAGGGTGCCGGCGGCCAGCGGGCCGAACGGCTGGACCAGGGTGGACAGGAAGGCGGCCGCGCTCTGCACCCGGCCGATCCGGTCGGGCGGCGCCGCGATCAGCATGCCGGAGACGAAGCCGATGCTGGCGACGGTGGACAGGCACATGCAGGCCGCGCAGAGCAGTCCGATCAGCAGCGGCACCCGGGTGAGCACCAGGACCCCGGCGGTGAGCGCGCAGGCCCAGCAGGCGAGCGCGACCAGGCTGCCGTCCCGGACCCGGGCACCGAGCCGGGGAGCCAGCAGCGCGCCGGCCAGGGCGCCGGCCGCGGTGCAGGAGACGACCGTGCCGCCTCCGACGCCGGAGCGGCCGCCGTCGGAGGCGACGGCCAGGGTGGCGAACATCAGCGCGCTGAACGCGAAGTTCATCCCGAGGCCGAAGATCAGCAGCAGGGTGCGCAGATAGGGCCGGTGCCAGATGAAGGCCAGTCCGGCGGTCAGCTCGGCCCGGCCGAGCACCGGCCCGTTCGTCGCGGCGGGCAGCGAGCGGGTCCGCATCAGCGCCACGCAGACGGTGGACAGCAGCAGTCCGACGCCCTCGGCGAGGAACGGCAGCACCGGGTGCCAGGCGAACAGCGCCCCGCCGCCGAGTGGTCCGATCAGCCGGGCGGCCGCGCCGCGCGCCTGCATCCGGGAGGAGGCCTCGCGGGCCTGCCCGGTGGGCACCACCGCGCGCAGCAGCCCGCCCGCGGCGGGCCCGTAGACGCCGGTGATCAGCGCCCCGGCGGCGGCGACCAGCAGGACCAGCGGCAGCGGGGTGTGCCCGCGCAGCACGGCGACGACCAGGGCGCCGACCGCGAACAGACCGAGGACGTCGCAGATCCGCATCAGCCGGCGCCGCTCGATCCGGTCGGCGAGCACCCCGCCGGGCAGCATGGTGAGCAGCAGCGCGCCGACCGAGACGGTGCCGACGGCGCCCGCCCGGGCGGCCGATCCGGTCTCCCGCAGGACCAGCAACGGCAGGGCGATCGAGGCGAGTTGGGAACCGAGCGAGGCCAGCAGGCCGCCGGCCCAGAGCAGCCGGAAGTCCCGGTTGCGGGCGAGCGGGGTGGGCTCCATGGCCGTCCTCCGTGGTCGGGCGGGGGCACCCGCGGG
>NZ_JBIVVI010000899.1:0-3842 GCF_044757675.1 Kitasatospora sp. NPDC091257 | reverse complement strand
GCCGACCGGACCTCCCTTCCCCGACCGTTCCCGCCGTCGTGCGGGGGCGCCCCGGGCGACCGCCCGGGCCGCCCGGAAATCCGTCGATCCGTCCGTGATCCCGCCCAGCGAATCCGCTCTGCCCTGGAGGTCTCCCGTGCGCGTTGCCCTGCTCACCGAGGGTGTCCGTCCGCATTCCCGGCGTGGTGCCGGGGGCTGGTGCGAGCGGCTGGCCGAGGGCCTGCCGGAGCACGGGTTCGAGCTGTACCTGCTGACCGGCCCGCGGCCCGGGCCGGTCCGGCGGGCCCCGGACACCGCGGAGCGGCTGCCGGCCGTCCTGCGCGGCCCGCACGAGCTGGCGCTGTGGGGGCGCCGGCCGGGCGGCCGGGCGCCGGGCGCGGTGCGCAGACGCCGGTACGCCGGGGCGTACGAACAACTGGTGCGGGCCCTGGTTCTGCCCGCGGAGAGAGCCGGCTTCGGGCCCGGGCTGTACCGGCTGGCGGCGCTCGCCCGGGAGGACGGCACGCTGCCCGCCTTCCTGGCCTCCGCGCACGCCCGCCGGCTGCTGGAACGGATCTGGCGGCTGCCCGGCGCGGACACCTCGGCCGGGCAGCCGCTGGTGTGCGACGTGCTGGTCGCGGCGGACCTGCTGGAGCAGTGCCTGCGCCCGCTGTCCGCGCCCTGGTACGGCACCGGCCCCGGCGGCCTCGGCGCGGCCGACCTGTGCCACGTGGTCGGCGGCGGTCCGGCCGCGCTGCCCGCCCTGGTGGCCCGGCACCTGCACGGGGTGCCGTACGTGGTCACCGAGCACGGCCTGCACCTGCGCGAGCAGTACCTCGGCTACCGCGAGGCGCCGTACCGGTGGCCGGTCCGCGCCCTGCTGCTGTCCTTCTTCCGGGCGCTCACCGGGGAGACCTACCGGCAGGCCGCGATACTCACCCCCGGCAGCGCCCACGACCAGCAGTGGCAGCGCCGCTGCGGGGCCGACCCGGCGCGCACCCGGGTGGTGTACGAGGGCACGCCGGCGGTGGACCGCCCGGCCGCCGGGCCGGAGCCCGCGGCGCCGACCCTGGTGTGGGCGGGCGCGCTGGAGCCGGGCCGGGACCTCGAACTCGCGCTGCACGCCCTCGCCCGGGTCCGCGCCGAACTGCCCGGCGCCCGGCTGGTGGTGTACGGCGAGGAGGCGGCGCCCGGCTACCGGGCGCACTGCGCGGCGGTGGCCGAACGGCTGGGGGTGGCCCCGGCGGTGGACTTCGCCGGGCGGCCCGGCTCCCTCGCCGGGGCCTGGGAGGCGGGCACGGCGACGGTCTTCTCGGGGCTCTCCCAGCGCAGCCCCCGGCTGCTCGCGGACGCGATGCTCAGCGGCCGGGCGGTGGTCTCCACCGATGTCGGGGTGGCCCGCGAGGTGGTCGGGCCGACCGGGCTGCTGGTGCCCGCCCGCGATCCGCGCGCCCTGGCCGGCGCCTGCCTGGCGCTGCTGCGCGACGAGGAGCGGCGGGGCAGGCTCGGGCTGGCCGGGCGGCTGCGGGCGCAGGAACGCTTCGCCGTGGAGCCGGTGATCGGCGCGTTCCGGGAGATCTACCTGGAGCTGGTCTCGCAGTACCCGGCCTTCCCCGGCGGCGGGGGCGGCGGGGAAGGCGGGCCCGCGCCGCGCCCGTTCGCCCGTCCCGCCGAGTACTGGCTGGCCGACGGCCCGCGCGGGGGCGGCACCCCGGAGGAGGGGAACGCGAACCCGGACGGGGCGCGGGAGCCGGCCGGGCGGCGGGCCGAACTCGCGGAGGCCCGCTGATGCCGGGCGGGACCCTGCTCGGCGGCAGCGCGGACCCGGTGCGCGAGGTGATGGCGGAGCACCGCGGGCTGTGCGAGCGCGCCGTCGACCCGCTGGAGATCGCCGCCGGGCTGGAGGAGGCCGGGCTCGGCCCGGACACCGCCGCCCGCTGCCGGCACGCCGACCTCTTCTCGCTGGCCGAGGAGCTGTACGCCCGGGTGCCCCGCCGCCCGCCGGCGCCCCGGCCGGTGAAGCGGCGGTCGGGCGGAGCCGCCGCCCGGGCCGCGCTGACCGCCGCCGCGCTGGCCGCGCTGCCCTGCGCGGGGGTGGCCGCGCTCGGGCCGCGCTGGCCGGTGCTGCTGTCCGCCGCCGTCCCGCTGGTGCTGCTGCCCGCGCTGACCGCGCCGTCCCCGGCCGATCCCGGCCCGCCGTGCGCCGGACCCGTCCGCCCGCCGGACGCCCTGGGGCCGGGGCCCGCCGGGGCACCGGCGCCCCGGCCGCTCCCGGGCTCCCGGCTGCGCCCGGCGGCGCTGGGCCACGGGCTGGGCCTGGCCGCGCTGCTGCTGCTCCCCTCGGCCGTACCGGGCGGGGACCGTCCGCAGGCCGTCGCGCTGGTGCTGGCGGCGGCGGTCTCGGCCGGGGCGGCCGAGCGGACGGCCCGCTGGTACCGGCAGGTCGGCCGCGGCCACCTGGGTACGGCGGGCACCCTGGCCGAGTTCCGGGCCCGGATGCGGCCGGTGCTCCCGGTCGCGCTGGCCCTGCACCTGGCGGTGCTCGGGGTGCTGAGCTTCGCCGCGCTGGCCGTGCTGGCCGTCGTCGCGCCGCGCCCCGGGCCGGGCCACGGCGGCGGGCCGCTGCACCTGGCGGTCGAGCGGGCCGGCCCCGCCCAGTGGGCGGCGCAGGGCGTGCTGGGCCTGCTGCTGGTGCTGCCGGTGCTGCTGGCGCGGTGCGGCCGGACGGCCGCCGCCGCGGCGGCGGCGTCGGCCGGGGCCGCCGCGGTGCTCGGGCCGCTCGCCCTGGGGCGCTCCGCCCCGGAGGCCTGGCTGCTCGGCGGCGGCACCGTCGCGGTGGCGCTGCTGGCGTACGCCGGGGCGGTGCTCGGCCGGGCCGGCTCGCACCGCTGAGCGCCGTCCGCCGACACCGTCCACCCGCTCCGTCGCTCCACCGCGGGGATCCGCCGCGTGATCCCCGCTCTCGTCCCGTTCGTTGAACTCAGTCCGCCAGGTCGTCCCGAACTGGCTTCGTGGAAGGACACCCCCGATGAGGGTGCTGCTGCTGGGCGCCGACGGCTTCATCGGCCGCCGGGTCACCGATCGTCTGCTGATGGACCAGGAGTTGCAGGTGACGGTGCTCGGCCGGCGCGACTCGGCCGACATCCGCTTCGACCTGACCACGGGGAGCCCGGGCGCGCTGGCCCGGTTCCTGGACGCGGTCGCGCCGCAGGTGGTGATCAACTGCGCGGGCGCCACCTACGGCAGCTCGCGCACCCTGATCCGGTCGAACACGCTGGCCGTCGCGACCGTCTGCGAGGCCATCCGGCGCAGCCGGGAGCCGGCCCGGCTGGTGCACGTCGGCTCGGCCGCCGAGTACGGGCCGGTGCCCGGCGGGGTGCCGGTGTCCGAGCAGGCCGAGCCGCGGCCGGTCGGCCCGTACGGGGTGTCCAAGCTGGCCGGGACGGAGCTGGTGCTGGCCTCCGGGCTGGACGCGGCGGTGCTGCGGGTGTTCGACGTGGTGGGCCCGGGGGCGCCGACCGCCTCGCTGTTCGGGCGGCTGGCCGAGGGCCTGCGGCGGGCGCTGGAGCGGGACGAGCACCAGGTGCGGATGCCGGACCTGTCCGGATACCGGGATTTCGTGGACGTGCGGGACGTCGCGCGGGCCATCCGGGCGGCCGCGGTGTCGGCCGCCACCGGGGTGATCAACATCGGCAGCGGGCACGCCGTGCGGGCCCGGGACGCGGCCCAGCTGCTGGTGCGGGCCTCGGGCTTCGAGGGGCAGATCGTCGAGGAGAACCGGCAGGTCCTGCTGCCCGCGCAGGCCGCCGGGGCGGGCGGCGACCACCTGCCCGGCCACCACCTGCCGGGGCACCGGCCGGAGG
>NZ_JBIVVI010000898.1:0-3844 GCF_044757675.1 Kitasatospora sp. NPDC091257 | reverse complement strand
GGCCGGGGCACTCTCGCGCACCGTCCGGAGGATGCCCGGCAGCGCGGCCAGGAAGGCGTCCGCCTCCTGCTCGGTCAGCACCAGCGGCGGGGCCATCCGCCGGCGCGTACGCTGCCGGCCTGACGGCGTTCCAGGTCCTCGCACACGTCGTAGAGATAGACGTTCACGGTGTTCGCCGCCGCATGGGCGCTCCAGGCGCGGGTGGGCACCGCGAAGTCGACGCGCACGCCCGGCAGCCGGTCGGTGATGACCTTCTCCAACGCCAGATCCACGAGGTTGAACACCGAGTTCCCTTCGTCCCGGGGGCCGGGCGGCGCAGTCCGGCCGATCCGCAGCACCTGCAGTGTCCGGCCTGGGCGGCGGACACGCCCGGCAGGAGGTGGGGGAGTCCGCCCAACCGGCCCAGCGGGAACGGCAGCCAGGCCGGCAGGGCCCGGCCGGCCGCCGGCTCAGGTGTCGATGCCCTCCCAGCCGCGGCGCGGCGCGCGCTCGGCCGGCTGCCCGGCGGGGCGGCTGCGGTAGACCAGGTACGGGCGGAACAGGTAGAACCACGGCGCGCTGAACATGTGCACCAGCCGGGTGTACGGCACCACGGCGATCACCAGCATGCCGAGCACGGCGTGGGCCTGGCAGGTGGTGGGGACGCCGGCCCACAGGCCGGTGTCGGGCCGCAGGGTGAACAGGCTGCGGGCCCAGGGGGCGATGGTGGAGCGGTAGTCGTAGCCCCCGCTCGGGCCGGAGTTGGTGAGTTTGCTGTACAGGCCGAGGCACATCTCGCCGAAGAGCAGCAGGTCGAGCTTGCCCTCCGGGGCCTCGTCGCGCCAGCGCACGTCGCGCGGACGGACCGACTCGGGGGCCTCGGCGGCGCGCAGACCGGAGTGGGTGCCGAGCAGGTGCCGGGAGAAGTACTCGGCGCCCTTCGCGGAGGGACCGAACAGGTTGGAGCGCCACAGGGTGAGTACCCGCGGCCAGTTCCCGGGGGCGTCCGGGTCCTCGCCGGCGAACCGCAGCGTCCCGGCCCCGAGCTCCGCCACGGTGGAGGCCACCGGGTCCTCGGCGTCCCCGAGGTCCAGCGGGTTGCGGTCGAAGGTCGGGTAAGGAGGGCATCCAGCCGGTGCGGGCGTCGGCGGCGGTCATCCCCCGGAAGGCCCCGGAGCCCAGCGGGGAGGCGAGCACCTCGGCGCGGAAGTGGTCGTAGCGCCACTGGTCGGTGTGGAGGAAGAACCACCCGGTGCCGATGGCCTGCCGCGCGGGGCGGGCCCAGTCGGCGGCCCCGGCCAGCGTCGCCCAGCCGGTGGACGGGCGGCACTTCTCCTGCCCGACGTAGTGCGCCCAGCCGCCGTCGTCGCCGCCCTGACCGCCGCGACGGCGACGCGGGTGGACTGGCTGCGCCCACTCGGCCGGGTGCTGCTGTGGATCTCGGCGGGCGCCCGGCTGCTGACGGCGGCCGGCTTCCTCGCCGCCGCGTCGCGGTGGCCCCGGGTGTGCCGCGCCCTGTGGCGCGTCCGCTGACGTTCACCCGGATTTCGCCGGGAGGACGGCACGCGCCCTTCCCGCGCCTGAGGTTCCGTCATATCGTCGTCCCCCGTCGACGGCGCCGGTGCGCCCGGTCACGGCCCGAGCCACCTCACCACAGCGGGGACGATCATGAAGAGTCTTGCGGCGCGTCTGCTCGCCCTGGCCGCGGCCCTGCCGGTGCTCGCCGTCCTGGCGGCGGGCCCCGGGGTCGCGGCGCCGGACGGCGGACCCGAGGCCCGACCGGCCGCGTCCTGGACCGGACCGCTGAGCACCCGCGGGCGCTACGTGGTGGACGCCAACGGTGAGCGCTTCAAGCTGAAGTCCGCCAACTGGGCCGGTGCGCAGGGCACCTGGCAGGGCAGCGGGAGCGCCGACGATCCGGCGAACAACCAGGCCGGGCAGGTGTCGCACAACATCCCGCTGGGCCTGGACCGGGTGCCGGTGGCCCGGCTGCTGGCCGACTTCCACGGGCTCGGCGTCAACAGCATCCGGCTGCCGTTCGCCAACGCGATGATCCACGACACCGTCCCCGTCCCGGACTCCGCCGTCGCCGCCAACCCCCAGCTGCGCGGCCGGACCCCGCTCCAGGTCTTCGACGCCGTGGTGGCCGCGCTCACCGCCGACGGCTTCGCGGTGATCCTCAACAACCACACCACGAGCTACCGCTTCTGCTGCGGCCTGGACGGCAACGAGCGCTGGAACAGCGGCCAGTCGACCGCGCAGTGGGAGGACGACTGGCTGTTCATGGTGAACCGCTACAAGGCCGACAAGCGGGTGGTCGGCGCCGACCTGCGCAACGAGGTCCGCCGGGACGTCTGGGACGACCCCAACTGGGGCCTCGGCGACGCCCACGACGAGTACGCCGCCTTCGAGGAGGCGGGCAACCGCATCCTCCAGGCCGACCCGGACCTGCTGGTCGTCATGGAGGGCATCAACTGGTACGGCGTCCCCGCCGCGGGGTTCAGCCACGGCCGCCCGATGCTCACCCCGGTGCGCAACCTCTCCAACACCCTGATCGACTCCGGCAAGCTGGTCTACTCCGCGCACTTCTACGCCTACACCGGCCCGGCCAACACCGGTGCGGGCAGCGGCCCGGGATCCACCGCCGACCCGCGCTACCAGGACTTCACCCCGGAGCAGCTCGCCCGGGTGGTGGACGACGAGGCGCTGTTCGTCACCGGGGCCGGGCAGCACTTCACCGCCCCGGTGTGGATCAGCGAGTTCGGCGCGGGCGGCCGGGGCTCGACCGACGCCAAGGAGCAGGCCTGGCTGCACGCGTTCACCGACATCCTGGTCCGCGAGGACGCCGACTTCGCCTTCTGGCCGCTGGTCGGCTGGGCCGACACCGCCGGCCGCCCGCTGGACACCTGGGCGCTGCTCTCCTACGGCCCCGACGGCAGGCGCACCGGCCTCACCGACCCCGGCGACTGGCGGGCCGCCGACTGGACGAGGCTGATCGACGCCCCGGCGGCGAGCGGCCCGGTGCCTGCGGTGACCCACTGGAACCTGCTCGCCCTCGACCACGGCGACCAGGACCTCTCCCGGCGGATGCTCGCCCGCGCGGACTGGAGCCCGGGCAATCGCAAGGGCAACTGCCCGGACGGCCAGCGGCTGACCGCCCTCGCTCGCGGCGACAGCCGGGCGCTGTGCACCGACGCGGGCGAACCGGCCGCCGGCAGCGGCGACTGGACCACCGTCACCGACGAGCGCTACGTCACCGGGGGCGACTGGGCGTCCGGCTACGACAAGCTCCAGTGCCCCGACCGCACCTTCGCGGTCGGCTACGGCGTGCACGGCAACGGCATGGCCGCCCTGCTGTGCGCACCCGGGGCCGCCCCGCTGCCGCTGAACGGCCGCACCCTCTGGTTCGACCGGGGCGACAACCGGCCCGCCACGGGCGGCTCGGTGGCGAGCGACTGGGCGCCGGGCCGCTACAAGGGCCAGTGCGCGGACGGCGAGTACCTGGCCGGTGTCGCCTCCACCTGGCAGCGCCTCCAGTACGGGGCCCCGGCCGCCCTGCTCTGCCGCCCGCTCGCCTGATCCGGAGCCGGCCCGGGGCGGTTCCGCGGCGTCACGCGGACCCGCCGGGGTAGCCCGGAGCGGCGCGCCCCGGGCGGGGCACGGCCGGGCGAGGGCGCGGGGCCCGTCGGCGCCCCGTGGTCCGGTCGGCGGGCGGTACGACGATGACGAACGATCAGAAGGCCTCCCGGGACGGCATTCCCGCAGGCTGTCATGTCCGACATCACCAAGTCCCGTGTCGAGAGCCTCGACCTTCAGGACCTCGACCTCAGCGAGCTGACCGTCACCTCGCTGCGCGACACCGTCG
>NZ_JBIVVI010000897.1:0-3850 GCF_044757675.1 Kitasatospora sp. NPDC091257 | reverse complement strand
CCCCGAGCGGGCCGACGACCTCCTGGACGGCCTGCTCACCCCCGCGCTGCTGCTGGCCCCCGTCCTGCGGGCTGGGCGGATCGCCGACTTCACGGTGGTCCGGGTCAACGCCCGGTTCCGCGACCCGCTCGGCCGGCCCCGGGAAGCGCTGGAGGGCGCCTCGCTGCTGGAGACCTACCCGGTCGCCTCGGCCGCCGGGCTGCTCGACCGGCTGCTGCGCGCGTACGAGACGGGCGTACCG
This sequence comes from Kitasatospora sp. NPDC091257, assembly GCF_044757675.1. NCBI lineage: Bacteria > Bacillati > Actinomycetota > Actinomycetes > Kitasatosporales > Streptomycetaceae > Kitasatospora > Kitasatospora sp. NPDC091257. The sequence continues at coordinate 3,609 of NZ_JBIVVI010000897.1, read as the reverse complement.
TCGACCGCCGAGCGGGTCCGGCTCGCCTTCCGGGAGCAGGGGCCCGCCGTCCCGGTGGCCGTGCTGCTCTCGGTCGTCCCGCTCGGCGGCCGGGTGCTGGTCTGCTGGCGGCTGGACGACGAGCGGGAGGAGGACGAGCACGCCGCCCTGCTGCGCCAGGCCCAGCGGCTGGCCCGGGTGGCCGGGTTCGAGGAGCGCCCCGCCGAGGGCCGGATCCGCTGGAGCGACGGGCTGCGCGAGCTGTACGGGCTGGCGCCGGACGCCCCGCCCGTACCGCTGGACCGGCTCGTGCGGCACACCCACCCGGACGACCGGCCGGCGGTCCGGCGGCTGCTGGACACCGTCCGGCACCACCACCGCACCGCCTCCGCGGTGGTCCGGCTGGACCGCCCGGACGGCACCCACCGCTTCACCCGGGTGATCGCCGAGCCGGTGGTGGACGAGACCGGCCGGCTCGTCGCCGTCCGCGGCGCCTACCACGACGTCTCCGCCCAGCACTGGACGGAGGTCGCGCTCGGCGCCACCCGGGAGCGGCTGGCCGACAGCGAGCAGGAGTCGGCCGAACGGGCGCAGCTGGCACTGCGGCTGCAGCAGGCGATCCTGCCCGCCGCCCCGCCCCCGCTCGCCGTCACCGGCCTGCACGCCGCCGTCCGCTACCGGCCCGCGGCCCAGCGCGACCGGGTCGGTGGCGACTGGTACGACGTGCTGGTGCTGCCCGACCGGCGGGTGCTGCTCGCGGTCGGCGACGTGGCCGGGCACGGCGTCGGCGCGGCCACCGGGATGGTCGCGCTGCGGCACGCGCTGCGCGGCCTCGCCGTCACCGGGGCCGGCCCGGGCCGGCTGCTGGAGTGGGCCAACACCGTGGCCCTGCGCGAACCGGGCCAGGTCACCGCGACGGCCGTCTGCGTGCTGGTGGACCCGGTCGGCGGCGAACTGCGCTGGGCCCGGGCCGGCCACCTGCCGCCGATCCGGCTCGGCGCGGACGGCGCCCAGGTGCTGCCGCTGCCGCACGGCGTGCTGCTCGGCGCACTGGACGACGCCGAGTACGAGGAACGCACCGCCCGGCTCGACCCGGGTGACGTCCTGTTGCTCTACACCGACGGGCTGGTCGAACGCCGGGACCGCCCGGTGGAGGAGTCGGTGGAACAGTTGCTCCGGGCGGCCGGCGCCCCCGGCCCGGACCTGGAGCAGTACCTGGACCGGCTGCTCGAACTCAGCCCCGCCGACACCGACGACGACACCTGCCTGATCGCCGTCCAGACCGAGTAGGCAGGGCGGCTGCGCGGTCCCGTACGCCGGATGCGAGGGTGGGCCTCGTGAACGAGACGATCATGGCAGCCGCCCGCGAACGAGCCGCCGGACACCGGCGCCGGTTCGACCTCCGCTTCGAGGCCTACTTCGCCGCCCTGCCGGAGCGCCTCGACACGCCGCCGCTCAGCCGCTTCACCCCGCGCTGCCTGGAGCTGCTGCGGGACCTCTCACTGCGCGGCGGCAAGCGGCTGCGGGTCGCCCTGCTGTACGAGGCGGCCCGCCTGGTGACCACCGACCCGGTGCCCGGCCTGGCGGAGGCCGCGCTGAGCATCGAGCTGCTCCAGACGCACGGGCTCGTCCACGACGACATCATCGACGACGCGCCCGTACGCCGCGGCGGCCCCTCCACCTACTACGCCTACCGCCGGGAGTTCCCGGCGGCGGACCGCACCGCGCTCGGCCTGGCCGTCCTGGCCGGGGACCTCGCCGCCTTCCTCTCGATGCGGGTCCTGCTGGAGGCGGACGTCCCCGCCGAGCTGCGCCAGGCGATGCTGGAGGTGCAGCTGAACGCCGGCGCCGAGACGGTCGCCGGCCAGATCCTCGACCTCGAACGCGACTTCCTGCCGCTCCCGGACGAGGAGTTCCTGCACACCGTCTGCGAGTACAAGTCGACCCGGTACTCCGTGCTCGCCCCGCTGCGGCTGGGGCTGCTGGCCGCCGGCGAGGAGGTGGCCGGTCACGACGCACGGCTGCGCCGGTACGCGACCCTGGTCGGCATCGGCGGCCAGCTGCGCGACGACTACCTCGACCTGTTCGGCGACGAGGACGCCACCGGCAAGTCCACCGGCGCCGACCTCCGCGCGGGACGCCGCAGCTACGCCGTGAGCGCCCTGCTCGCCCGCGCGGACGAGGCGCAGCGGGCCGTGGTGGAGTCCGCGCTCGGTGACCCGCACTGCCCGGCCGACGCGGTCGAGCAGGTCCGCGAGCTGGCCCGACGGCTGGGCGTGGACCGGAAGCTCCGCTCCGACATGCGCCGCTGCGCCGACGCGGCCCGCGCCGAGGCCGAGAGCTGGCGCCCGCACTGGCGGGAGGAGGCGGTGGCCTTCTTCGAGGGGCTGCCGCCGGCGAACGTGGTGCCGGGCGGGTGACCCGGGCGGCTCGGTCCGCGCCGAGCGCGAGGGGACCTGGCCCGGACGGCGGGAGTTCAGCCCGCCGCGTCGTGGGCGAGGCGGGCACCGGCGCGGACCAGCCACAGGCGGGCGTGCTCCCGGGCGGAGGCCGGGTCGCCCGCGAGCGCGGCGAGGGTCAGTACCCGGTCGTCGGCCGACTCGCCCGCGACGATCCGGGCCGGGACGCCGGCCCGGGCGGCCCGGGCGAGGACCTCGCCGACCGCCTTGCCACGCAGGCTGGTCGCGTCGTACCGGCCCTCACCGGTGATCACCAGATCCGCCGTGGCGATGTCCCGGTCGAGGCGGAGGAGGTCGGCGACGGCGGCCGCGCCGGGGCGGACGACGGCGCCCCAGGCGGCCGCGAGGCCGTAGGCGGTGCCGCCCGCCGCACCGGCGCCGGGCTGCGCCGGGTCCGCGCCGAGGAGCGCGGCGAGCCGGGTGAGGCCCTGGTCGAGCAGGGCGACCTCGCTCGGGTCCGCGCCCTTCTGCGGGCCGTAGACGGCGGCGGCGCCGTCCGGGCCGAGCAGCGGATTCGTGACGTCGGTGAGCAGCACCACGCCCTCGGGCGGCGCCGGGCGCAGGCCCGTGGCGTCGACCCGGTGGGCCCGCGGCAGTGCTCCGCCGCCGTCGGGGAGCTCCCGGCCCCGCGCGTCGGTCGCCGCAGGCCGAGCGCCGCGAGCAGGCCGCTGCCGCCGTCGGTGGAGGCGGAGCCGCCGAGGGCGACCGCCAGTCGGCGCGCGCCCGCGTCGAGGGCCGCCGCGACGGTCTCGCCGGTGCCCCGCGTGGTCGCGGTGAGCGGTGCGGGGCGGGACATCGGGGGCAGCCCGCTGGCGACGGCGAGTTCCACCAGCGCGGTGCCGTCGGGCAGGAGGGCGTACCGCCCGGTGACCGGCCGCCCGTCGGGGCCGGTGCGGCCGGGGACCTCGTGCTCGGTGGTGCCGGGCAGGGCGGCCGCGACGGCGGCGATGGTGCCCTCGCCGCCGTCGGCCATCGGACGCGCGATCAGCTCGTCGCCCGGGCGCACCGAGCGCCAGCCGTCGGCCAGCGCCCGGGCGGCGTCGGTCGCCGTGACCGTCCCCTTGAAGTCGCCGTGACCGTCCCCTTGAAGGAGTCCGGGGCGAGGACGACCCTCATGCGCCCACCACGTGGGCCCGGTGGCGCTCGACCACCGTCGCGAGGGTCCGGTCCC
>NZ_JBIVVI010000896.1:0-3858 GCF_044757675.1 Kitasatospora sp. NPDC091257 | reverse complement strand
CGCGACGGGGAGCCGCAGGCCTGCCGGCCGGGGAGGCTGCCAGCGGTCTGCCAGGGGTCTGCCAGCGAGGTGCGGAACGGTGGGACGCGTCGGGAGGAGCGCCGCGACCGAGGAGCGCGCGACCGCCCGGCCACGGACGAAAGGACTCCCGTATGACTCGCACATCCCGTCCCACCGGCCCCGTCGAGGGCCGCCGCCGGCCGAGGGCGTCCCGCACGGCGGGGCACCGCGTGGCAACCGCCTGGCGTCTGGGCGCGGGCGCGGTGGCCGCCGCCCTGCTGGCCGCGACGGCCCCCACGCCCGCTTCCGCCGCCGCGGACACCGCCCCGGTGCCGCGGCTCGACTGGGCGAGCTGCGGGGACGGCTTCGAGTGCGCGAGCGCCCGCGTCCCGCTCGACCACCACGACCCGCGCGGGGCGGGCCTGGACCTCTCCGTCGTCCGGCACCCGGCGAGCGACCCGGCCCACCGGATCGGCTCGCTGTTCTACAACCCGGGCGGCCCGGCCGTGCCCGGCACCGCGGCCCTCCCCGCGATGCTCGACCTCTTCCCCGAGGAGGTCCGCGCACGCTTCGACATCGTCAGCTTCGACCCGCGGGGCACCGGCGGCAGCGCCGGCGTCCAGTGCTTCGAGACCCCGGCGGACGAGCAGGCCCTGCTGGCCGGCACCGCGGCCGGCTACCCCGAGGACACCGTCCAGCAGCGGGCGTGGACCGATGCCTACCGGAGCCTCGGGCGGCAGTGCGGGGCCCGCGACGCCTCCCTGCTGTCCCACGTCTCCACCGCGAACGTCGCCCGGGACATGGACCTGCTGCGCCGCGCGGTCGGCGACCGGCAGCTCAGCTACCTGGGCACCTCGTACGGCAGCTACCTGGGTGCCACCTACGCCAACCTGTTCCCCGGCCGGGTCCGCGCCATGGTCCTGGACAGCGCCATGGACCCGGTGGCCTGGTCCACCGGCCGGAACGGGCAGGCCGCGGTCGAAGGCACCCTCCTGCGCAACGGCAACGACCTGGCCGCCGGCCGGATCCTCGACGCCTTCCTCGACCGGTGCGGTCGGGTCGGCCCGCAGGCGTGCGCCTTCTCCGCCGGGACGGCCACCGCCACGCGCGCCCGGTTCGCCGAGCTGCTCCAGCGGCTGCGGACCCGGCCGGTCGCCGTCTCCGGCACGACCTTCACCGCCGGTTCGGCCCTGGAGACGACGCTCCTCTCGCTCTACGCGGCGAACCCCGTCCCCGGCCTGCCCGGCACGGGCTGGTCCCGGCTCGGCGGCACGCTCCAGGCCCTGTGGACCGCCACCGAGGCACCCGCCGCGCCGCTGCCGCCCGTCTCCCACGCGTCTCCCGACCAGGCGCTCGCGGTGATGTGCTCGGACAGTGCCAACCCGCCGGCCGGTGCCGACTACCCGGCCCAGGCGGCATTCGCCCGCTCCCGTTCCGGCGAGGTCGGCCCGTACTTCGCCTGGGCCGCGGAGCGCTGCGCCGACTGGCCCGTCCGGGACCGCGACCGCTACGACGGCCCGTGGAACCACCGGACCGCCCGGCCGATCCTGGTCGTCGCCGCCACCGGGGACCCGGGCATGCCGTACGAGGGGTCCCGCGCCATGGCCCGGTCGCTCGCCCGCGCCGAACTGCTGACCGTCGACGGTTACGGCCACACGGTCCTGGCCAACCCCAGCGGCTGTGCGGCCCGGTACGAGACGCGCTACCTGATCGACGGCGTGCTCCCGGCGCGCGGGACGGTCTGCGCACCCGACCGGCAGCCCTTCGCGGGCTGAGCCGACCGGTCCGCCCAGCCCCGGCAGCGGGGCCGTGCGGACCTGTCCGCCGTGCGGGCCGTGCGGGCCGTGCGGGCCGTCGGGCGTTCCCTCGCCGACCGTCCCGGCGGAACCGTCAGCCTGCCTCCCGGGCCAGCGACTCCGGTCGCGACAGCGCCCGGCCGCGCTCCCAGGCGCTGCGGAAGCCGTCCGCACCGAGCGCCTCGGCGCAGCCGTCCAGGACGGCGCGCAGCTCCGGGTCGCCCGCGTCATGGGCTCCGCGCAGCGCGTACGCCGCGCCCAGTGCGGCCGCGCCCCGGGTCGGCTCGCCCTGGGCCAGGCAGTACTCGGCGAAGCCCTCCAGCACGTCGGCGCGGACCGGCCGGTCACCGCTGTCCGCGGCCAGCTCCAGCGCCCGGCGGTGCAGCAGGGCGGCCTGCTCGGGCGTGCGGAGGCGAAGCCGGATGCGGCCCAGGCTGGTGTGCAGCAGGGCGAGCAGGTGCCGCCGGGTGGGAGCCGCGGCGTCGGCCGGGGAGAGGCGCTCCAGCCTCCGCACCGTCTCCTGCTGGTCACGCAGCGCCGCCTTCAAGTCGCCGGTCCTTCTGGCGAGTTCACCGAGCGCGTAGCGGGACGCGGCCTGGAGGTGCGGGTCCCGCGCCCGTACGGCGGCGGCCAGCGCGCGTTCCAGGTCGGCCCGGGCCGCGTCCGGCTCGCCGTTCCGGGTCCGCAGCCGGCCGGACAGCAGCAGCGGCAGCGGGGCATCGCCGGCGCCGCCCATCCGGGCGTCGCAGTCGCGGGCCTGGAGGAGCACGGTCAGCGCCTCGTCGGCCGCGCCGGTGACGGACAGCAGCGCGGCCAGCGTGACCAGGGCCATCGCCAGACCCCAGCGGTCACCGAGCGCCCGGAAGCCGTCCACCGCGGCCCGCAGACCGTGTTCGGCCTCCGCGATCCGGCCGGCGCCCAGCTCGATGCGGCCGAGCGCCAGATGGGCGCCGGCCCGGACCCAGGCGTCGGGATGCCCGAGGAACCGCTCCGCCGCCGCGCTCGTGGCCCCGGGCGGCCCGCCCAGGGCCAGCAGGAGTGCCGCCCCGAGCGCGACCGGGTGGTCGGCCTCCATCGCCGTGACCAACGCCTGCCCCATCGCCTCGGCCGGGGTCGCCGTCCCGTCCGGATCCCGCAGTGGCGCGGTGAGCCCGGAGAGGATCACGCACAGCGCGTGCGCCTGCTCCAGGCCGGGCGGCGGGGTGTGGCCGTGAGCCGCGAGGACGGCCGTCGTCCACTCACCGGCCTCGTGTCCCTGACCGCGCATCAGCCACGGCCAGACCCGGGCGGCCGCCAACCGCAGCGCGTGCTCCGGCGGGCCGACGGCGACCGCCCGGCGCAGCGCCGCGTCCAGGTTGAGGTGCTCGGCGTCCAGCCGGGCCAGCCGGTTCAGCTGGTCGTCCGTGCGCAACCGGGGTTCGGCGGTCTCGGCGAGGGCGAGGTAGCGGCCCAGGTGCTCGGCGCCGGTCCGGTCCGCCTCCCCGGCCGCGAGGAGCTGTTCGGCGGCGTACTCGCGAATGGTCTCCAGCAGCCGGAACCGCAGCGGCCCGTCGCCCCGGCCGGTGGTCACCACCAGGGATTTCTCGGCCAGGGACGCCAGCAGGTCCTCCACGGCCACCACGTCCGGTGCCGGACCGCCCGGCCAACGGCCGGAGCAGACCAGGTGGGCGTCGGACAGGAGTGCCCCGTCGGCGAACACCGACAGCCGCCGCAGCAGGACGCGTTCGTCCTCGTCGAGCAGGTCCCAGCTCCAGCCGATGACGGCGCGCAGCGTGCGATGCCGGCCGGGGGCGGCGCGGGGGCCCCGGTCCAGCAGCCGGAGCCGGTCGTGCAGCCGCGCCGCGAGGTGCCCGGGGCCGAGGGAACGCAGTCGTGCCGCCGCCAGCTCCAGGGCGAGCGGGAGGCCGTCCAGTTCCCGGCAGATCCGGACGACGGGCTCGACGGTGTTCCGGTCGAGGGTGAAGTCCGGGGCCGCCGCGGCGGCCCGTTCGGCGAACAGGGCGACGGCGGGGTGGGCGAGCGCCTCCTCCGCGGTGGTGGCGCGGGCCGAGGAGCTCCGCGC